>JAUYKR010000126.1 GCA_030699855.1 bacterium | reverse complement strand
TGCAAGGGAAAAGCTGCCGGAATGGGCTGTTTTCTAGTTCAAATTTGGGGAACAAAAACCTGATATCCACGCGCTTCCAACTCCTTTTTCAACCACGGAAACCAATTTGCTTCCGGGTATCCGTTGCTGCCGTGAATGATGAGCGCGGTTTTCATGGGGTTCTTTACTGCAATAGACTAAACTTCTTGGTCAGCAGTTTTACCTCATCTTCATTGCCATAAACGATTACTCCTACGGGGGCGGAGTCGGCGGTGCCCTTCGTGGAAAGTTGATTTTTGTACTCCTCAAATTGGTTGTGAAGCCCCTGGCCTATGCTGGTAAAGGCGACACAACCGACGGCGCTGGATTGTTCCCTGGCTTGCTGAATCAGATGAACGAGTTGGCCAGCACCTGCTTTTAGAACAATGGTACTGTACTGAATGCCGGCGTGCCGCGTTCCATCTTTATCCAGAACAGCTTGCGAACTGTAAATCTCGGGGGCGTTCAAAGCGGCCTGTCCCATGAGTATCGCGCTTGCATTGCCGATCGCGCCCGGACTCAGGTTTTTTTCGAGGACTATGGCGACTCTTTTCATACTATTTTTTTTGAAGCTTAAATTCCTCCTCTGAGAGTCCTGATTGTCGTAGGATTGATTTAAAAGTGCCGAATGGAATTTCCTTTTTGTTCGCGACGACGATGACCGTTAACGTCTCATGTCCATTTTCCTTACGAAATTTCATATGACTTCCCTTTTGAGATACAAAAAGAAAGCCTCTCCTTTCAAGAACTTTGATGATTGCGGAAGAAGAATAGAGTTTAGGCATGCCGGAATACGAGAGGGAAGATTTCTGGCCTCTCCACTTTTGTGATTTTTGGTATTTTCACATCTTCGAAATAGAGCTCGAGAGCCTCATCAAGGTTTGCAAGGGCTTCTTTCTTGCTCGTACCAAAACTTGAAACGTCGATGTTGAGACACTGAGCAACGTAGTATTTCCCTTCTTTCCAGATGAGGTTCTTGAGGGGTATTTTTATCATTCCTTGAGCTTAAATTGATTCTATTTTAGTCCTTATGGGGACATGAGACAATGTATCACGCTCACTTTCTTAGATCTTTATTTCACTTTCACTCAATGACTGGTGTTTTTTACAGTCTTTTAACATCAATTCTAAATCACCAATAAGCTCCTTTTCATTTTCCGAAGTTAGAATTGGCTCAGAGTAACCTTTGATCTTTTTACTCCCGCCGTTGTAGAAAACCTCGTGCAATCCTACGTAGCCCTTCTTATTTCGAATGATTCGATAGTTCCAAGTCATGGAGAAGGTTAATGGTATCTATCCAATAAAACGATCTTGGTCACGTTTTGTTTCAGCGAGATTATCTATCTGAAGTCTTACAGCAGTAAAATGGTTTCTATTACTATGGAATTTGGATCGAGTGTGCATCTAAATGCTAAAGGAGATCTACATCTTCATCGACTTCATAGTGTTTTTCGGTCGATTGAATAGACTCGTGAATTTTTTCTACTTTGTATGCGATGTATAAAAGTAGAAGCAAAATTATAAATGTAGGTGGTGATACTAAGAATGAGATAACGGATTCCATTTTGATTAGTTTAAAGATTATTTTAAGCCGAGTGAATCGTATGGTCTGCTGATACGCATTGTACTAAAAATTCTTCTTTGTGGGTGTTTTTGGTTTTGGAAGAGGTACATCTTTTTCTATGAATTTTACTTTTTTCATTAACTTTTTCATTCCATCCATGGCTTCTTTCAGTTTTTTATCTAACTCAGTCTTATATTTTTCAGTAATGATAAGGGGCTTTAGCTCGCCATCACTATTTATATAATGAAGAGTGTGCTCTAGGGAGAGTCTTTCGCTTCTCTTTTTCTGCTCAAATGAAATTGGGCTGTGAGCCCATCTGTTTCTTTCCTGTCTTATAAATTGCAAAGCTGTAACTAGTTTTTTCTGCTCTAATGGGCTCATACTCTTATTTTTGCTCATTATGACTTCCACGAGTTCAATCTTTTTTTGATAGCTCATTTCATTTATAAACTTTGCCCTCAAAACACTTTTCATTTTTGAGTTCTTCGCGAGCATACTTCTTTCAATGAATATGTTCATTTGAGCTTCGATCATAACTGCAAGCTCAATAAGGTGACCGCGATAATCTCGAATCCTTTGAACTTTAATTAAATATTCCTGATAAGTTTCAGACGTGAGCTCGAATTTCCCCTTGGGTGGAATTTTGATTGTGTTTGATGTTAAAGCAAACCCTTCGTACATCAGTATGAAAAAAGTTTATTGAAGTATCCTCCTAAATTTCTTTGAGGGAAAGAAGGATTCTGGTCATTCACAGCAACCCGTAATATTTCCTCCATTCACCCCAACGGCTCCTTCTTTGGCACCCCCGTCCTCCTGGGGTACTTCCCAAAAATCTTTCGCAATTTCTTCACCACTACAAAGCAGCGCTTCGCTTTCTCCACTGGTAATATCGCTCCCTTCACTTCCGTAATATCCCCGCTCAACTCGAGAGCTACGTTTTGATACTGCTTCCAGGTTTGCGACAGCTCCGGGCCCTGATAGGCGATGAACTTTCCGCCTACTTTCACAAACGGCAGGCAATACTCGAGCAGGGTAGGAAACTCCGCCAGGGCTCGGGCCACCACCACGTCGAAGGTTTCCCGATACTTGTCCACTCGTCCCAGCTGCTCGGCCCGGCCGGCCACGCAGCGGACATTTTTTAAGCCGAGCTGGTCTGCCATCGACTGAACGGCTCTGACTTTCTTTTCCGTTGCGTCAACCAGAATGAAGTCTGCTTTCGGATAGGCGATCGCCAGCGGAAGTCCGGGAAATCCTCCGCCGGTGCCCAGGTCCATCACCCGGTCTCCGTCCTTGATCCAGCCGTGGGGGAGGATGAGCAGCGAGTCGACGATGTGCTTGAGCAAGACCGCATCGCGGTCGCGGATGGCGCTGAGGTTCATCTTCTGATTCCATTCCAAAAACACATCGGCCAGCGATTCCAGTTTGGTGATCTGATCGGAGTTCAGCGATGGTAAGAAGCCGGTCAAATTCATTTAAGCGTCTTTAACTTCAAACCATTCCCGTTCCCGCACCAGTACCTTGCCGGGGCCGAACTCCTTTTGTTTGCCGGAGGCGTTCGTTCGTAACACGCCCAAGACCTGCTCCAAATGCTCCTGGATCAAATTTCTCTTGTGGCCGTGCACATCTTCAAAAATCTGGCGAAGGACGAAGGACTGTTCTTTTTCCGACAGGGTTAAAAATGATTTCAAATCGTAGCGGCCGGGACTGATCGTCTGATGGCTCAAAAATTCATTGGCCCGCTGGGTGAAAAACTCGGCTGCCATTCGGCATAGCCTGGCATTGTTGGCGAAGGTCTCCAGAAGGTTTGGATTCAGTTCTTTCAGTTTCGGGATCACGTTG
>JAUYKR010000123.1 GCA_030699855.1 bacterium | reverse complement strand
CATCAAAGACTTGCGAAAACAATACCGAAACCTCACGGAGGACTTGAGAGGCGAGTTGAGAATCTACTCGCAAGAACTTGCCGCCGTTCGAGATCACATCAGACAGTTGGACGAAAGGCGCGATGAGGAAGAAGAGGTGCTTCTTTTACTGCGAAACCTCATCGAGCAACGACAGATTATCAAAAGTGATATTTTCTATGTCAGAAAAAAGATGAGCAATTTACGCCAGGCCCTACGAGAAAATCAACCGATAGCCAAATTGAATTTGAGACCGGCATTCTTGGGGGCCTCGATCCTTGACGGAGCACAAACAAAAGCAGAAAGCACTTCCGAACCAGAGGAAGGCGTGGAGCTACATAACGCTTCACAAACTGATACGTCAGTTGTTACACCTCCGCAGCCCGAGGACAAAAAGGAGGATTCTCCCGAGGAACAAGCCCCTTCTGTATTGGAGACAGGCCTTGAACAAGGCATCGCCAGTTTTTACTCGGTCATTTTTAACGGCCGAAAAACCGCCAATGGAGAAATTTTTTCGAATTCCAAATATACGGCCGCTCACAAAACACTCCCTTTGGGAACCTGGGTTAAGCTCACGAATATGGGCAATGGCAAAACCACCATCGTGCGAATTAATGACCGCGGCCCTTATGCCAAAGGCAGAATCATTGACCTCTCCAAAAAAGCTTTTCAGCTTCTGGAAGAAAACCTCTATGCCGGTTTGATCTGGGACGTGAAGCTTGAAGTGCTGAAAGATTATCAGCCCACGGCTTGCCAGGCCAGGTCGGAATGCTAGCCCTGATGATTCCTTTGTCTTCCCGAGAGAGAGCGTGTATTGTAATAACTCTTTCTTAAGAGGAAATGGAGTATTTGCTCATCCTTTTTTTACTCTTCCATCTCAGCTCTTATTTGATTTGCCTGTTGGCCATTCGTTCCACTTTTAAATATCTAAGTAAGCATCAGGTCCGACCGAAACTTCGCTTCCTGCCGTTCGGATTCCTTCGGGTTCGGCATATCGGTTTGCTCTACCTTATCTGCATGTCACTACTCACATTCACTTCCATCAGCGTGGGAATTTATTTTCTCATGTAACAGACCATGTCCTTTTGGCAACAATTTCTCGGCTTCAATCCCAATCAGGTCCGTCAGTTTCCCGGTCAGCAGCCCGGTGAGGAAACTCATGTTATGACTTCCGGACACTGGATTCTTCTAACGCCCCTTCTTTTGCACACTTTGTTAACTGCAGCCGTGCTTATTTACCTGAACGGTTTCTCAGCAATTTTTTTGGAACTTTCTTTTCAGATGCGCTTTCTGGTCAATACGGTTATTTTGGCTTTACTCTACCATTATATGTTCATGCGGCTCTTTAATCATTTTCTTCACGTTCTCATCATCACCAATTTTCGCATCATCGACGTACGAGCGTCTATTTTCTTCAAACGGGAACGTGAAGTGATTCCTTTTACCAATATTCAAGATTTTCGCATGTATCAAAATGGAATACTTCCCCGTATTTTCAAATACGGAGATCTCATTTTACTGGGATCCAGTACTGATATTCGTTACAACTTTTCCTACATTCCTCACGTTAACCGAGTCTATTACACCATGGGGGAGATTCATCAAAAGGTCGCGCCGTTCAGACAGCAAACCTCAACTGAGTCGGCAAGGGCAAGTGAATCGGCTGATAACCCCCGATCATAACTGACCCACGGCCTCTTCTGCCATCGCAATGGTTTTATTTTTCCCGAGCACCCAGGCGCTTTCGAACGCGCCGGGAGAAAATTCGACGTGAGTGAGCGCCACCCGAAGCGGCCAAAGAGCTTGGCCGTTTTTTAAACCAGCCGCCTGAATGGCGGGAATAAGAGCCTGGCTGAGGTCGGCCTCCTGCCAATGCTGAACCTCTTTGAGGACGTTTATGCAAAGCTGGAGAGCCGTCTGAGCGGTGACCATATCCACCTTCATCTTTTCGCTCAGGAGTAATTCCTTCGCGAGCGGAGGCGGGTTAAAGTAACAACTGATCAGTTCATTCACCTTTTCCGGTTCGGAAAAGAGTTTGTCCTTGACTGCGTACAGACAGCGCAACAAGAATTGTTCGTCTCTCTCTTCTTCGTCTTTGAGATGGGATTCGACCATGGATTTAAGCTGGCGAGCAAAAAGATAACGGCCGTCGTCACCAACAACGTTGAGCTGGTACCCTCCCTGCTTGGTCTCCTTGGCTTCCAGAGACAAACCTTCCCGCTCGGCGAAATCTTTGAATCGTCGCTGCCTCCACACCTCCCGGTACCACTTGAGTTTTTGAAGATTGAAAATGGCCCCAGCCTTCTGGACTTTTTTGAGGTCGAAGACCTGCATCAGCTCCGCGAGGGAATAGATTTCCCTGGTTCCACCCGGATTCCAGCCGAGAAAAGCGATGAAGTTCAGAACTTCTTCCGGTTGGTATCCGTTCTGGATATATTCCTCCACCGCCACGTCCCCCTGGCGTTTGGACAGCTTGGAACGATCTTCGTTGAGAAGCAAGGGCAGATGCGCGAAGGTCGGCATGTCCCAGCCGAAGGCCTGATACAGGAGGATGTGCTTAGGAGTGGAGGGAAGCCACTCTTCGGCGCGAATCACGTGCGTGATTCTCATCAGGTGATCATCGACCACGTTGGCGAGGTGATAGGTCGGATAGCCGTCCGACTTGAGCAGAACCTGGTCATCGATAGTACTCGTGGCAAATTTCACTTTACCTCGGATGACGTCGTCGAAAATGACCAGTTCATCTCTTGGGACTTTTAGGCGAACCACATGCGCCTCCCCCTTGCTGAGTTTTACTTTTACTTCGTCTTCAGTCAGATCACGGCAGTGTCCGTCATATCCGGTGGGGAGTTTGGAAACCTCTTGTTTTTGGCGAAGCTCCTCGAGACGTTTTTCCGTGCAAAAGCAGCGGTAGGCTCTTCCTTTGTCGATCAGCTCTTTGGCATACATCTGATATTTTTCAGTCCGCTCCGATTGTCGGTAAGGACCCTGTTCGCCGCCGACATGAGGACCTTCGTCGAACTGAATACCGGCCCAATTGAGAGTTTTGATCAGGTTTGCTTCCGAGTCTTCGACATAGCGCTTCTGGTCGGTGTCTTCGACGCGCAAAATGATCTTTCCGCCGCTTTGTTTGGCAAAGAGATAGGCATATAAGGCCGTCCGTAATCCGCCGACGTGAAGGTAGCCGGTGGGTGAAGGAGCAAAGCGAGTAACGATGGGCTGATGGTTCAAAATGGTACTACAAAAAGTGAATCGCTTTGAGTATAGGGAAATTTTCCGTTCGTTCACAGTCTTTCGTAGAAAGCTGACCATTCCCACTTTAAGCTTGTATAATTCCTTTTTCCTCTTAAAATGGTTGCGACTCTGTTTGAGCCAGTATGGATCTACAGTTGCTGGTGGCGCTCTCGATTTTCAGTGTCGCTCTGGTGACTATTATTTTGGAATTCCTGGACAAGTCCCTGGTGGCAATGTTCGGAGCTGTTTTGATGATCATTTTGGGGATCCTCAACTTTGACGAAGCCATCGGAGCCATTAATTTTGAAACTCTCGGCCTCTTAATCGGCATGATGATCATCGTGGACCTGGTCAATTCTTCCGGGGTATTTTCCTGGGTAAATGTGAATATAGCCCGCCTGACGGGAGGAAGACCCTGGCTGATTTTCTTCGTGTTTGTGCTCGTGACCGCACTCTTTTCAACCTTCCTGGGCAACGTCACCACCGTGCTCGTCATCGTTCCGATCGTGATGACCTTGACCAAGGGGCTTGGACTCAATTCCAAGTTATTCCTCGTGGCCCTGATCTTGTTCGCCATCGCCGGCGGAGCCATGAGTCTTATCGGCGACCCTTCTAATATCATCATCGGCTCGGCGGCAAAATTAAGTTTTAACGACTTCATCGGTCACCAGATTATTCCCGTATCGGCCGTAATGACGGTTCTCCTGCTCATTTTGGCTCTGTCTCGCTGGGAGGCACTGAGGCCAATCGCTGGCAACCTGAGGCAGCTTTTCATTTCTCATCTGCTCATCCAAAAGATCGAACAGGTGTTCGGCAGGCAGGAAATCTCGCGGCTGCTGGTGGTAAAAGTTTTGTTCGTGCTCTTTTTGACTCTTCTCGGTTTCATTTTCCAGGATCATCTAAACCTTCCCATCAGCGTCATTTCCCTTACCGGTGCTCTCGTCCTTCTTATCGCCACGACCAAACACGCGTCGATCCGCGAGACGCTGGAAAAGGTGGAATGGCCGACGCTTTTTTTCTTCATCGGACTCTTCATCATGGTAGCCGGCTTGGAAAAAGTCGGGCTGTTGGAAGTGGTCGGGCATGGGATTATTGGCATCACCGACAGTTACCTCATCCTGTTGCTGATTGTCCTGTGGACGGCCGGATTTGTTTCCATGGTCGTTGATAATGTCCCCTTCGTCACCATTATGATTCCGCTCATTTTCCAAATTCAGACATCGCTTCCGGCGGACACGAATTCCCAACTGCTCTGGTGGGCGCTTTCACTGGGGGCTTGTCTTGGCGGCAGCGGATCCCCCATCGGCGCCTCAGCCAACGTGGTCAGCATAGGGCTGGCGGAAAAGGCTGGAGTTTCCATCTCCCTGCGGGAGTATCTTAAAATTGGATTTCCCATGACCGTCCTGATGCTCATGGTCGCTTCCCTCTACTTCGTTCTGGTCGTCTAGCATTCACCTTCACCGTTCATGCCCTATCAAAACGCCACATCACAGCTCTTCCTGAGTATCGAAAACGAAGTCGGGACCACTCGCCTGGAAAGAATGGTTCTCACGTCTTTGGCGGCCGCTATTCATGATTTTCGGGAAAAGGGGGAGGAAGACTTCCTGGAGCAGTTCTACGAACTGCTGGAAATGGTCAAGAATACTGAGCCCCGGATTGCGCTTGTCATTGATCGCTTTTATCATATTTGGACGGTTCTTTGCGAAGCGAAAAATTCCAAACATCCGGAAACTCATCTGTACTGGGAGCGCCAAATTCTGGAAGCCCTTGATCGCTTTCATAAAGAATCGAAAGAAGAAAGAAAGGCTATCACCAGGGTTGGCGTTGAATTGGTAAAGGAAGGTGACGTCATCCTCATTCACAGCATCAGCACAACGGTATTGGATGTCCTGCTGGCTTCGAAACGGGCGGGAAAAAAATTTCGCGTGATCGTGGCGGAACAAGAACTGGAAAAAACTTCTCATTTGATCGAGGTGCTCACCTCGAATAAAATCCACTTCCAAGTGGTTCCCGAATACATGCTTTCCCATATTGAGGAAGAGGTCACCAAAGTGCTCCTGGGCGGGGTCACGATCAATAATACTCTCCACGTGGTTTGTGACGCCGGAACCAACGCCATTGTTTCGGAATTTCACCTCAGTAAAACAGCCGTGTATCTGTTTATTTCCACTCGGAAGTTCAGCCTGTGGGAAACCCGATCCCAACAGCACCACTACAAGGTGAGTACTACCCGGCTTCGTTCCTGCAAGGAAATTGAGTTTGAACGGATCAAGTTTTCCCACGATCGCGTTTCGCTGTCACTCTACGATAAAGTCGTCACGGAAAAAGGAGTTATGACCATCGGAGAGATCACGCAACTGTACAAGGAAAAATTCAACGAGCGCGCCTCTTGGCGAGAGGAATTCTTCAAGGATTGAAATGGCAATTGCCGCCTTGATCCTTTATACTCTCTGAGCTATTTAAAGCTGGCTTATGTTTTGGGTTGACGAAGTTGTCGATGAGATCTTGAAGGCCTCTCCGGGTAAACAGGAATTTATCCTTCGCGACGAAAAAACCCTCTCGGGACGCGTTCACGTCGGCTCACTGCGGGGCGTGGTCATTCACGGCGTGGTCGCTCAAGCACTCAACGAACGAGGCGTTAAGGCCAGATTTTTGTTCGAATTCAACGATGTCGACCCCATGGACTCTCTGCCGGGATACCTGGATCAGACGGAATATGCGAAATACATGGGCATGCCCCTGCGCGATATTCCCTCTCCAGACGGAAAGGCCAAGAATTTCGCCGAATACTGGGGACAGGAATTCCTGGGCGTGATCAACGGCCTCGGCTTCCAGCCGGAAATCATTCGCGCCAGCCAGCAGTATGATTCTGGCTTGTATGACCCCTGGATTGAAAAGGTAATCCGTCATCCTGCGGAAATACGAGCCATTTATAGAGAGGTGAGCGGATCGGAAAAGCCCGAGGACTGGTATCCGCTACAGGTCATCTGCGAGCGCTGCGGAAAAGTCGGCACCACCAAGGTCACGGGAGTCGAGGAAAACGAGGTAACCTACGTCTGCGAGCCGGACATGGTGAGGTGGGCCAAGGGTTGCGGAAACACGGGGAAAGTCTCCCCTTATGGGGGCCGGGGGAAACTACCCTGGAAGGTGGAATGGCCGGTGAAGTGGGCCGGAATGAAGGTGGATATAGAAGGATCCGGAAAGGATCATTGCGCCGCCGGCGGCTCGCGCGATATTGGCGTAAGAATTTGCAAAGAAATTTTGGAGGCCACGGTTCCCTACAGCATTCCCTACGAATTCTTTTTGTTTGAAGGGGCTAAAATGAGCTCCTCGAAAGGAAGTGGTTCCACGGCTAAAGAGGTGTTCGACAGCCTGCCGCCGGAGCTTCTTCGTTTTATGATGGTGAGAGCCAGATCAAACCAGCCGATCGAGTTTAAGCTGACAGGCGGAACCATTCCCAGACTCTATGATCAGTACGACGAAACAGCTGAGCATTTTTTTGGAAAGGAAAAGCCCTTCCCGGATCTCGATCGGGTGTTTCACTTTTCTCAAATTGCTCCGGAAAAACTGGAAAATAACTTCCGTCCCCGCTTCGGCCAGGTTTCTTTTTTAACGCAGATGCCCCATGTCGATTTCCTGGAGGAAGTGAAAAAATTAAAGGGAGAAAAACTGACCGCTGCGGACAAGGCGGAGGCGGACAACCGCAAAAACTTCGCCGTGGGCTGGCTAAAAAATTACGCCAGCGAGGAGTACCTCTTCGAGCTGCAGCAAGATATTCCCGAATCAGCCCACGACCTCAGCTCGGAGCAAAAAGACTTTCTCCGGCAGGTTTCGGAAGTGCTGGCGGACGATAGTCTGCAGGACGAAAGCTTGCACGCCCGTATCCACGAGCTGCGCAAGGCATCACCACTGGAAGCCCGGGAAGCTTTTTCGGCTTTGTACAGCTCCCTGCTGGGAAAAACTTCCGGACCGCAGGTGGGCTGGTTTTTCTCGGCACTGGACCGGACCTTTTTGAGGAATCGATTCAAGGCGGTCAGCCTGCTGGAGCAGCGTGAAAAAAAAACGTATTCGGATGTCATCACTCCCCTGATCGTCATGAAGGCAGAGGCCGCTGAACGTCTACCCGGCATCAAGACGGCCTGGGCGCTCGTGGAAGGAGTAAAGATTGAGGGAGAAAATCCAGAACTCAGCCGAATGATCGGAGAGCTGACAGGCTCGACCGACTTTCAGTCGCTGAAGGAAAGTTCGGAAAAGCTAAAGGCGTTTAAGGATCTGTACAAGGCCTTTGGGGTTGATCCCAGCAAGCGCAAACCGTCTCCGGTAGCCCTGATCGACCGGCTGGCGAAAGGCAAACCCTTTCCTCATATCAACGTGATCGTGGACTTGTATAACTACCTGACGATCAAGCATCAGTTTTCCCTGGGGGCATTTAATCGAGACAATCTGAGCACCCCCATCTCGCTGCGCTTCTCCAAGCATTCAGATCAATTTCAGGGCATCGGCACCGACCGGCCTAAAAAATTGGAAGAAGGTGAACTGTGTTTTTTTGACGCGAATGACCTCTGCTTGGCACGTGATTTCAACCATTATGACAGTGAGCTGACGAAAGCAGATGAATCCATGACGAATGTGCTCTTGAACGTCGACGGCAGCGCAGCACACCGTCTGGAAGAGCTGAAGCTGGTGATGGAAGAATTTCAGGAACTGGTGCTGAAATTTTGCGGTGGAACCGTGAAGGAGACCTTTTATCTGCACCATGATAAGTAAAGACATCGATATTGGCCGAATCATCGTTACCGACGCGGCCTTCGGACACGTGACTGCTGGCGACAAGAAAATGACTAAACGCTTCGGGACATTGGGCATAAAAACAAAGGATATCACCGCCATGACCCAGGTTCATGGCAGCCATATTGAATATGCCGGAGGTTCCGGAATACAGTTGATGGATGGCACTGATGGCCTCTGGACTAATAAGCCGAAGATTTTGATTTACACCAAGACGGCTGACTGCGTGCCCATTCTGCTGTGGAGCAAGAAAGAAGAGATCATCGTCGCCTTGCACTGCGGTTGGAGGGGGTTCCTGGCCGGCATTATTCAATCCTTCTCCAGCCTGTGTCAGGAACAAGTCTGGGATCATCAGACTTTCCAAGCTTTCCTGGGCCCACATCTGCGCGAACGCCATTTTGAAGTCCAGCAGGACTTCATTGATCTGTTGCCGAAAGAGAAGACACATCTGCTGAAGAAGCGTGGGAAGAAACAGCATTTTGCCATGACACAAGGAGTGATGGAAACGCTTTCCTGCATCGGCATCGACCAGGTGGAAGACTGCGAAATCGACACCTTTGACAATCCTGAATATTTTTCTTACCGAAGTTGGAGCCAGTTGCCGGATGAAAAGCGTGGAGAGCGGTATTCGACCTTCGCCAGTGCTATTCTCATGTCACTCTAAAATTATGCTGGGAAAAGCAAAAAAAATGATCCCTCATTCCTGGAAGCTGCTGCTGCACCGGCTCAAGGCCTGGCTGGCTTGCCTGTGGTATCGGTATCCTGCGAACACGTTGATCGTGATAGGGGTTACGGGCACCAACGGCAAGACCACGACCGTGAATTTGGTCACAAAGATGCTGGAAAAAGCAGGCCACAAAGTGGGACTGGCTTCCACGATTAATTTTCGCGTCGACCGCAAGGAGTGGCAGAACGCCACTCACAAGACCACTTTGGGACCGTTTCAGCTGCAAAAACTGCTGCGGAAAATGGTAAACGCCGGTTGCAAGTACGCCGTCATCGAAACCAGTTCGCACGCCCTGGCCCAGCACCGGGTGACTGGGGTGAGCTACGATGTGGCGGCCATCACCAACGTCACTCCCGAGCATTTGGATTACCACAAGTCCATGCGCGCTTATCGGGCGGAAAAAATAAAGTTATTTGAAAATCTGATGCTGGGCAAACACAAGCGGGGAGTTAAAAAAGTGGCGATATTGAATGGAGACGATCAGGAAAATTATGAGTACTTCGTTCGCCACCCTGCCGATTGGAAAATCAGCTACGGGTTAAAAAATAAGCTCATGGAGGAAATTTCAGATCAGATCTTCGCCAGCGACGTTCAATTGTTCGCCGACCATACGGATCTGACCCTGAGAACGCCAAAGGAGGAAAAACAGTTGAGAACCTATCTGCCCGGCGAATTCAATGTGGAAAATATTTTGGCGGCTACGGCTATCGCCTACTCGCAGGGAGTTGGATTGGAGGCGGTGGAGAAGGCCCTCAAGGAAGTCCGCTTGATTCCAGGTCGGATGGAAAGCATCGACGAAGGCCAAAACTTTCGGGTCTACATCGACTTCGCCATGACGGAGGATGGCTATGGAAAATTGCTGAAGACCCTTCGCAAGACCACGGAAGGGAAGCTGTGGGTAGTCTTCGGCTGCTGCGGCGACCGCGATCAGAAGAAGCGCCCCAAAATCGGCGAGATATGCGGAGCTTTGGCGGACAAGGTCATCGTCTGCGATGATGAACCCTATACGGAAGACCCCTCCCACATTCGGGAGATGATCCTGGAAGGGCTCGAGCACAGCCGGCTAAAAAAAGATGAAGGCTTTTTTGAAATCCCAGACCGGGCGAAAGCGATCGCCTTCGCCTGCGGAAAAGCTGAAAAGGGTGACACGGTAGTCGTTCCCGGCATGGGCGACTTTGAAGGGCGAACCTTCGCCGACGGCATTCGCCCCTGGAATGAGCGGGAGGAGATAAGAAAAGCCTTGAGGACGCGAACCGCGGCCGTGTAACAATTATTACAGCTCGATACTTGCTCTGGCCATGTGGGGGGAGTATTCTAGGAGTCCTCCCCTGGAGGACTTATCCTTTATTTTCTCTTATGATGACCGAAACATGCAGTGGCGGTTGCGGCGGCGGATGCGGGTGTGGACTCACGCTTAGTGGAGGCTGCGGTGGGGGCTGCGGATGCGGAAAAGCGCAGTTCTAAATCAGTTGCCACTAAAAAATATTGCTGATACTCTAGGCCAGCATGGAGCAGTAGCTCAGTTGGTTAGAGCGCCCGCCTGTCACGCGGGAGGTCGCGGGTTCGAGTCCCGTCTGTTCCGCCACATTGAATTTGCGATGAAAACGAGTCCCGACAAGTCGGGATGAAGTTTGAATCGGAAAGATATGTGGCCCCGCATTCGAACGAAGAGAGAGGTGCGGGGCAGGAACAAGAGGGACGAGAAGTTTATCCGTTTCCCCCTCCTTCATTTTCTTATCCGCCCCTCTTCTCCCCATAAGCTCTGAGGTAAAAGAGCAGCTCTTCCACCAGATGTTCTTTGGCCCAGATTTTTTGCTTCTCATCCAGAAGTTCTCCCAGACCCTGGAGGATATTCAAGGGCTTCTGCCGCCCGATAAAGGTGACCAGTTTTTGAAAATACTCCTTGATATTCATTCCGGTTCTTTCCCGGATGGTATCTTCATCGATAGGCCAGAGGTGTTTCAGAAAATAATGGGTGTCGAAAAGATCACGCATGGCCAAGTGTTTACGGTCAGTGATCGCTGCCAGTTTGTGTGCTGTTATAAATGGTTTATCCAGGACCATCAGGGGTAGACCAAGGTAGTGCTGGAGCACATACTGATCATGAGAAAAGGCTCTGGTATTGATCTCCACCTTAATGTTCCAACTTTTGAGATGGTAGGAAAGCAAGAAAAATAAGGTATGGCGCTTATGAAAACCGTCCTTGATGGTTCCATATTTTTTCAGGAGCTCGGTCATTCGGCCAAACACCTGATCCGCTTGTGATGAATCAAGCAGGTTAAAGTCGAGATCAACGGAAAATCGGGGAAGATCGTAAAGAAAATAACAGGCCGTGCCCCCCTTGAAGGCCAGCAGGTTCTTCAGTTCGGAGCTTTTAAAAATATCAAACAAGATCCGGCTCATGATCTGTTCGTGCTGGTGTTTGTCGTTTGGCATAGTGGGAAGGATTATGAATTGGGAAGCCATTTTTTCAGCCGTTTTTCCAATGCTGCGTTACGATACAAGGGAAGGAGATCCAGACATTTTTGCCAATCTAAAGCTCTATCGTTATCCAAGCTGGCGTTTTTATTCAGATACAGCCAGTCAAGCCAGGCTCTTTCCGGACAGGCTTTGGTAATACCATCCTTGACCGCGATGCCGGATTTATTGAAGAGCACAGCATCTTTTATTTTTTGATAGGAATACCTGACGCCATCCACCTCACTCTCTCGGGTGATCCTGCTGACACTGGCAATAGTCGAATTATATTGAAAAATAGCTCCCGCTTCACTGAGGACGGTATGAAGACTGATGTAGGAAGGAACGAGGAGCTGATTCGCCAGCTCCTGATGATTGTAATCTTTTTTTATCGCATAGAGCCCTCTTCGCAAGGGGATGAGAATGCTCTTTTTGGTCAGGCGATAGGTTTTGGTTTTGAGGTAATTCGTGTCTGCCCTCCTCCATAAAAGCGACAGGTCTTTAGTGCTGAAGATCGTTCTTCCTGCTGCATACAGCTTGGCGAGGCCTGAGCTTTTCATGTTTTTACCTAGAAAGTAATCATAATTGATTACTTTTTAAGTATATTATTTATTTTTGTTTGTCGCAAGGCCTTTTTCTCTTGTCCCGATGGA
>JAUYKR010000120.1 GCA_030699855.1 bacterium | reverse complement strand
TTGTGATAACCGCTGAAAGCATCTAAGCGGGAAGCCATCTCCAAGATGAATTCTCTCTATTGAACCTCCCGGGAGACTACCGGGTTGATAGGCTGCAGGTCTGCGCGCAGTAATGCGTTTAGCCGAGCAGTACTAATAGGTCATTGCATTTTTTTCCTTTTTACGTATACTCAGTTCGCTGCTCTTAAAGCTTAGGTTTCCTAAGCTTCAGGGGTAGCGCCCATTAACGTGCGATTTCTCTTAAAAGAAGCTTTTCTTTGGCCTCTTACCCCCCCCCTCCGGGGGGGTAAGAAGTCTTTTGTCCTCCGGAGTAGGAGGCTGTGCTGCGGGTTATAACCCCTGTCACGGCTTTCTGCTCCGGCGGATAGGGAGAACCATTGAAATATCGGTAAAAAAGTCCTGTCCTTCGATTTTCTAAGGATGCGGACAAAGAGGTTGGGCATGTCTTGATATGTCCAAGTAAAAAAATCCTGTCTTGGTGTTTACAGAGCGTGGGGTACACCTGATCCCATCCCGAACTCAGCAGTTAAGCCACGTCTCGCCAATGGTACTTGGGTCTTCGGCCCTGGGAGAGTAGGTTGACGCCAAGACAGGGTTTTTTTAGTCCCATTTAGACCGCTTATCGGTTCCCACCAGAGGCGGGCAGGGACGCCAAGACAGGGTTTTTTGAAACTCAAAATTGACTTTTTAGCTATCAAGAGCTATTCTAGCCCCTCTTTAAGGGTGGGATATTTTAGTATTCCTATGCCAGTTGAGCTTGCCCCCTTTTACGTCAGTCTGCTTGATAGAGATAAGGTACTCAAAGACCGGACTCACGCCCTTCAGGAAGCAACCGTAGCAGCGCTCAGTTCTTGTCGTGAAACACGTCAGCACCTTTTCGAAGTGGGTGTTTTGAGAAGTGCGGCCTCCAGTGAGGTCGAAGCTCAGGTGAGAGAGATTTTCGCGAGGTTTAGGACTTGTCCTGATCCCGGTCAAATGGCCTACGAAGAAAACGGTCGACTAGTTCGTCCTGAAGAGGTCGTGGGGGTGATCCGTCTTTTGGTTCAGCTCGAAACGGAAAATCCAACCCCTGAAGGGCCAACTCTCCATCCCCGAGTGGATTTTTCGATCTATGATGACTGGAAGGTTGATCGGAGCATGTTACATTTTGAGCCGCTTCAGGGTGTTTTACAAAGAAAATACCGATATGGAGGTCAGATGATGAATCACCTGGTCATAGGCCCCGGAGACTGTTCTGCCGCCAGAGAGCTGTCGGCTCATCCCTCCTCTGGGCTCTGGAACTATCCGGCGGTAGGAGATATCCTCTTCTACCTCATCGAAAAGGTTATGGCTCAGTTTATTCGTGCGGATAAGCGGGATGATGAAGCCGTTCGGCAGTGTGTCGATATTATCTCAAGACGTCTGAGAAGCCATTTGAGGAGGGAGTGGTACCAAGGTGCCGGGAACGCAAGACGTCAGCTGAGAAAAGTGAAAAGAACCGATCTGAATGAAATTTTTCCTTTTTTAGCCGATCCAACCTGGTTGGAACAGGATGTCAAGGATCAAAAAGTGAAAGCTTCTCAGGAGTTTGATGAAGATTCCTGGGAACTCTTGCCCGATCGGGTGTATGAACTTATCTTGGGTTACTTGGGTTGGCCAGAAGAGAAGGTGAGAGAGCATATGCTTCAGGTACAGTTGGCTGGTCTGAAGGAACGATCTTGGGAGGTGAGGCATTCATTTCATAGTATCACTTATGTCAAGAACAGAGTCGCCGAATACACTACTCCGGCTCTTCAGGATCAGTGGCTTCTCGAGTTATGTGAAATTATGGATGATTATAGTCTTCTGGAGGAACCCAGGGACTTGCTCACCAGAGTCAAGGAATGCATGGTCCGTATCAGAGCTCGAAGAAGGGAAATAGGAGGGAGCTATGAAGCCGAAAGACACGGTCTTTCTCAGGGTGCTGAGCGTGAGCGAAGGCGAGGTCTCGAGGCCCTTCAAGCAGAAGAGGGCATTTTGAGAGAAAGATTCCAGAGAGTGAAACTTCACTTCGATGGGATCCCTCCAGAGGCTCGAAGGCAGTATCACGTAGCGTTCCGGGAGGAGTCTTCCGGGCTTCGTGGCCGCGCAGCGGCGGAAGAACTCAGAGCAGCCGACAGACTTCAAGCGGCCGACGATGTGCTTAAATCAGTCCACTTAGTAGGACAAGAAAAAGAAAGAGATCGTCTCACGGAAAAGCTCAGAAGACTCAAGGACTTTGAGAACAAAGTTTCTACCGCCCGGAATGAAGTGGGAGATTCCGATAAAGTTTGGTCCGATGCGGCAGGAGAACTCGCTCAGCTCGTGGGGGCGAAAAAACTGAATACCCCCCATAGAAGTACAGTGGTGATGCAGCACATCGATGGAATGCTTGAGCAGAGAAAGGCAGCCCAGTTGGCGATCGAGAGAAAAATCGCTTCCGTACAGCAAGCATTACAGGACCTTCAAAAGACCAAGACTCAGCCAGATGGGGTCGCTGTGGATGGGGGTGAGAGAAGTCCTGGAGATGCACCTGGAGACTCCGATTCTCATCCACACCTCAAGGGATTGGGTGAACTCTTCTCACCTTACTTTCTCAAAGGAGTGAAGTGGGCGAGCCATTATGCCGGAGGAAAATATGATCGAATGGGAAATTATCCCAACACCGATACGCCAGTGATCGATCTGCACGCTTTGGTACCTCTTGAAGTGGGGGCACATTTTATTCCTGGTGATTTTTTGATGATTCCCGGTTTAATTCCTGATGACTCCGTCCACCTGGCCACGGCTGACAAATCGGATACTCACCTCCGAGCTTGGCCTTTTGAACAACACATTCGAAATCTTCTTTCTAAACTTGCTCCCGGTGGGTACATCTGTACGATGGGACTGGTAGGGTCTTATGATCGCCTTCCTCGGGTTTTTGAGATGCGACGTTTAGAAGAAGTGTTTTCTCCTGAGTACCTATTTGAAGTGGAGTTGAACCCAGAAAGTCGAGAAATCACTCGTATTCACATCCAGAGAAGTCACCATAAGGGATTTTTGAACGATGCGGAAAAAAGTGAAGCGTTTGGTGATACTGCTAAATTCGATACACTAGGACGCATCACTGCGCGTCCAGACGTTTTTGTTCTCAATCACGTCATCCGCCGGATTGATCGGCTGGCGGAAGAAGATCAGGATGTTTTTAACCAACTGAACGACCACTTGCGTGATATGCTTCGCCGTCTGGCCCTCGACTTAGGCATGCAGAAGGTTCGATCGTGGTACCCGGGTATCGCTGACGGCGACATTGCCGAAACTATGGCTGCAGGTGATGTTCACTTCGACTTGGAAACCTGGATTGTGAGACAAATTCAAACACCTGTGACGGAGGAAGGGACGCTTTTTGAACGAATGGATTTTGATGAGCTGATTCGACTTCTCGAAGAGACTCTTTATGAACAGGCTGAGCGGCTTGGTTTGGACGTCGCGGAAGACAGAAGATTTGGAGGGAGGCGCGTGAGGGGATCGTCGGGACGTATTGTTGTCCCGGGAAGGCTCGAAACCTTCCAATCTGAACAGTTGAATACTGTGCCGAGAATTGACTTGCCAGTCAGTCGTTGGAATCGTTTTTGCCACTTGGATCCCAGAAATAAACTCCCTGGAAATGAGGAACTTCTGACAGGAGAAGCCCGAGAACGTTTGCAGGAGAAAATTCAGGAACTGAGGATCAAACTCGTAAAGCTACGACGACAGTTGGGCGGCAAGGAGCCGTTGACGCTGGTTGATT
>JAUYKR010000119.1 GCA_030699855.1 bacterium | reverse complement strand
TTCCAACTTGCTGACGATATCCGGAGTGATACCCGGAAGATCTTTGATGTCTTCGGCGGCCACCGGCATTTCCACCTTTTCTTTCTTTTCCTTTTTGACGCCGGACTTCTCGGCCTTCAGGGTCTTCTCCACCTCTTTGATTTTCAGTTCGCCGAGCTTGGAAGTATCGAGTTTGTCGAGATCGCAGATGTCGATTTCCCAACCGGTGAGCATGGAAGCCAGACGGACGTTTTGACCGCCTTTACCGATGGCCAGGGCTCGCTCTTCTACCGGAACGTACACGGAAGCGCGACGATGCGCTTCGTCTAGCCCGATGTAAGAGATCTTGGCCGGAGCCAGAGCGGCGTTCAACATTTCCAGTGTATCCTCGGAAAATTCTATGATGTCGATGCGCTCGCCGTTGAATTCCTCCATGATGCTCTGAATGCGGACGCCCTTTTGACCGACGCAGGCGCCGATGGGATCGACATTGGAGTCCTTGGAAGAAACCGCCACTTTCGTGCGCACGCCCGGCTCGCGGGCCACGGCCTTCACTTCCACCACTTTTTCCCGAACTTCGGGAATTTCCAGCTCCAACAAGCAATTCACCAGTCTGGGGTGAGTTCGGGAAATGAGAAGACGAGGACCCTTTGGCGTGGCGCTCACCTTGTCCAGATACACCTTGATGCGTTGGCCATTCGTATAGGCCTCGCGGGGAATCTGATCCTGAGGGCGAAGGACTGCCTGAGTCCGATCCAGATCGATGTAGACGTTCGGCCCTTCGACTCGGTTGACGTATCCATTCAGGATCTCGTGTTCACGATCCTTGTACATGTCGGTGATGATGTCCTTCTCGGCCTCCTGAATGCGCTGAATGATGACCTGTTTGGCACTCTGGGCGGCGATGCGGCCATAGTCATCCGGAGTGACATCGATTTTGATTTCCTCACCGACAGCGGCGTCCTTTTTGTACTTCTTGGCGTCCTTGATGAGGATCTGGCACTCCTCCGGCTCTTCTGGACTATATTCTTCGACGACCAGTTTGATCAGGAAAACCGTGGCAATTCCCGTGTCTTCATCCAGAACGACTTCGATGTTCTGATCGCGGTTGCCATAATCCTTGCGGTATGCCGCACGCAAAGCGTGGCAGACGATTTCCATCACCTTGTCTTTGGGAAGATTTTTTTCGGCAGCCAACTGGTTGATGGCGGCCATAAACTTGCTCTGCATAGGAAGAATATAAACGTAAAAAAAAGAAGCTATCTCTGCTTCTTGGTATCAACCAAATCGATCTCAACTGAGAAAAGGATATCACTCCTCGGCTGCAGCCGCAAGGGTATTTACCACCTTTTTGGCGTTCGCAAAGGCAAAACCACGGGAAATGAGAAAGCGGAGAAGCTTGGTTTTTCGACTGAAAACATTAGGATCTTTCAGATTCTTCCACTTTTTCTGGGCGGATTCCTCGATGAGCTCATGCTCCTGAAGACCCTGGAGTGAAGCTTCAATCAGCTCGGCAGATATGCCTTTTCTCAGCAGTTCCTGGCGGAGGACGTAGGCGCCTCGGGGTGAGGTCAGCGAGCGATGGCGGATCCAGGCCTGACAAAATTCAGCATCGTTTAAATACCCCAACTCTTTCAGACGAGCAACGACCGCTTCGCGGTCTTCGTCGGGAAAATATTTTTCCAGTTTTTCTCTCATCTGCCGCTCGCTCTGGCGGCGGCGGGTAAGGGAGCGAAGGGCATACTCGATAGCCGTGCCTACGGGTCGGTAAGCGGTTTTAGAATAAGCTCGGCGCTTCCTCATGGAGTTGGACAAAGACTTTGGCGGTGGCCAGAACATCGTCGAGGGCGCGGTGGCGCCTCTCAAATTGAATCCCAAAGTGCTGGATCAGCGCGTCCAGGTTGTGGCGCTCCAGCTCGGGCAGCTTGGCCCGAGCCAATTCTACCGTGCAGATATTGCCGGGAAGCTGGGCGGGATCGAGACCCAGAAGTCGCATTTCCGCCTCGAGAAAGTCGAGATCAAACTCGGCATTGTGGGCTACCAGCGTGTCCTGGCCGACGAATTGGAGAAACTTTGGGATCACCTCTGCCGCCGGCGGAGCGCCGACAAGCATATCCGCTGTAATACCGTTGACGCGACTGGCCCCGGCCGAAAGCGGCCGCTGGGGATTGATAAAGGACTGAAAAATTTCCTTCGTAATCTGGCCGTTAAAGACCCTGACCGCCGCGATTTCGATCATTCGATCGCCGGTTTGAGGGGAGAGACCAGTGGTTTCGGTGTCAAAAATGACGTAGGCCATAGGATAAAACTGCAACTGATGCTCAGATGTTAAGGAGGATTTGGGCTGGGATCAAGCGGAAGCGGCCTCGAGAACATTTACCCGCTTCACCAGAACCTGATGCTCCTTCATAGGAGCGCACAGCTCGAAGTGATAACCGATATTCACATTAGTTTCGTCAATTCGCTGGTGAAGAGAGAAAACGTGGTCGTGCATTTCTTCCCTTAACCCTTTGATATCCCTTGTGAGCTGATCCACTCTCTCATTTATTCTCTGGATCGCGTCTCTTATTTCCTCAAACTGAGGGAGAATAAGGGTCTCAAATCCCTGAATAAATATCGCATTGATCTTTCGGAGATCACCCTTCGTAAGACTCATCATTCATCATTAAAAAACTAAAATCGTCCCCATGATATACAAATGTATCTTCATTGCAAGTTTTTTTGAAGCAGGGCTTATGAATCTACCAAATTCCCCTACCTGATCAAGCTCAGTTCGCTTGGCAGACCAGACTGATGTGGCACAATGTCAGCAGAATAAATTCCCCTATGCACTCCGGCCTCACCACCGCCCAAGCCGAGCAGTCGCGCGCCAAACATGGCCTGAATGTCCTGGTGGCCGGTAAAAAAAACTCCGTGCTGCTGATGATTTTCGACCAGTTCACCGACCTGATGGTGATGATTTTGATCGTCTCCGCCACCATCGCCATTGGCATGGGTGTGTATTTGGGGGAAGAGCACAGTCTGATCGACGGACTGGTGATTTTAGGCATCGTCATCGTCAACGCCGGCATTGGATTTTTGCAGGAGTACAAGACGGAGAAAGCCCTGGAGGCGCTGAAGAAACTGGTGGCGCCCAGCGCGATGGTGATGCGCAACGGACACAAAGAGCAGATTAAAGCCGAGGAGCTGGTTCCGGGAGACATCGTTTGCTTAAGTCCCGGCGACAAAATCCCCGCCGACGGCAAGGTGATCGACAGCTCTTCCTTGAAGGTAGAGGAGTCTGCCTTGACCGGTGAATCGGTTCCGGTGGGCAAGGAAGAAAAGGATCTGGTGTTTATGGGGACTACCGCCGTGGCCGGCACCGCATTGGTAGAAATCACCGCCACCGGCATGGCCACCGAGTTCGGCAAAATCGCCCACTTGACCACCACCACCATAAAAGAAAGCTCGCCGCTGCAAAAGGAGCTGCTTCACGTCGGAGTATTCGTCACCAAGATAACCGTTGCCCTCTCCGGTATTTTGATCGTGGTGGGGATATTCGTCCAGGGCAAGGGATTTTTGGAATCCCTGCTCTTTGGCGTAGCAGTAGCGGTGGCGGCGGTGCCGGAAGGCCTGCCGGCGACGATAACAATAGCTCTGGCTCTGGGCGTACAGGAGTTGGCCAGAAGAAAAGCGCTGGTAAAAAAATTGTCGTCTGTGGAAACCTTGGGCTCAACCACGGTCATTTGTACCGACAAGACCGGAACGCTCACTCGAAATGAAATGACGGTCACCAAGCTGCTGTTGGGGAACGAGCAAGCAGTGGAAGTGAGCGGAGTTGGATATGATCCGAATGAAGGCGTGATCCTAGCCGAAAAATTCAAAAACCACTGGGCTGAAGAAAATCTGGCAAAGATTCGGCTGATCAGTACCTATTGCACCGGAGCCGATTTACAAAAACAGGGTTCCCATTTCAAAATCCTCGGCGATCCCACCGAAGGAGCCCTGCTGACGCTTGCTCAAAAAAAAGTGGAAGGCTCCGGCCAAAAGCCGGACATTCCCAAATGGACGGTGGTGAAGGAAATCCCTTTTGACAGCGATCGCAAGCTGATGAGCGTCGTCGCCAAAAACCGCGATCAGAGCCTTGAATTGTTGACCAAGGGCTCTCCGGATGAACTGTTGAAGCGCTGCACTCATATTTTGACGGCCGGCGGGGTAAAACTCATCGACGACGAAGAAAAGGAGGAGATCAAGCAGCAGAATGAAACCATGGCCAAGGAAGCACTGCGGGTGATCGGCTTCGCCTATCGGCCGCTGGAAAAAGTTCCGCCACTGGGTAGAGATCTGGAACGAGAGTTAGTTTTCGTGGGATTGGCGGGCATGATTGACCCCCCTCGATCGGAGGTAAAAAAAGCGGTATCCCTGTGCCACAAAGCCGGCATCCGCACCATCATCATCACCGGCGACCACGGGCTAACCGCCAAGGCCGTGGCCATGAACATCGGACTAGCCGGCAAGGGCAGTGCGGTAATCCTGGGAGAAGAGGTAGGTCGGATGAAAGACGGCGAATTGGATGTCGTCCTTCGGGGCAATATCCGCCGGGCCATCGGCAGCGGCGGCCCCCAGCACTCGCTGATCTTTTCGCGGGTGAGCCCTCAGCACAAGTGCCGGATCGTTGACCGGCTGATGCGGATGGGCGAAGTGGTGGCCGTAACTGGCGATGGAGTGAATGATGCTCCAGCGCTCAAGCGAGCCGATCTAGGCATTGCCATGGGCATAACCGGAACGGAGGTGAGTAAGGAAACCGCCAACATGATTCTGCTCGACGATTCCTTCGCCAGCATCGTCACCGCCGTCCGTGAAGGTCGGAAGATCTACGCGAACTTGCGGAAGTTTGTCTGGTTTATCTTTTCCACCAATATCGGCGAACTGGTGACGATTTGCACGGCTATCCTGCTGCAAATCCCCGCCCCCCTTACCGCTTCTTTGATTCTGGCGATCAATGTGGGAACCGATATTTTTCCCGCCATCGCCCTGGGAGTGGACCACGCCGAGCCGGGCGTGATGAAAAAGCCGCCGCGCGACCCTCGGCTTCGAATCATGAACCGGGATTTCGTCACCCACTTCGTGGCGGTGGGAATGTTTATGGGCCTGCTGGTGCTGGCGGTCTATCTGTGGAAACTGAGCAGTCTGGGCTGGAATTGGGGTGAGACCATGGCGGATGGCGACCCAAGACACTTGCAGGCCGCTACCCTGGCCTTCGCCAGCCTGGTGGTGATTCAACTCTTCAATGCCTTTAACGCCAGAAGTTTCCAGTTCTCCGCCTTTACGTTGAAAAGCCTGAAGCAACTGTGGATCGCCTGCGGGCTGTCGGTGCTGATGGTGCTGGCGATGGTCTACCTGCCATTTTTTCAGCGAATCTTTCAAACCAGCTCCCTGAGCATGAACGACTGGCTGGTGGTGTTCGGCTGCGGCCTGGCGGTGCTGGCGGTGGAGGAAGGGAGGAAACTGGTTACTTCTCGAACCTGATTTTCCCAACACCGGGAACGTTTATGCGACCCTGTTCGTCCGCCTCTCTTTCGATCCATCCATCTTTTGGTCCGGCGGCACCGCCGGGGCCTGATGCTTTCTCTTTTCTTACCTTTTCACGCAAGTAGTAGTGGGACTTAAATTCATGCCCGGGAGGAAGTTTGCCTTTTGGGTCCCTGTAAAAGTCCATTGCGCTGCCTCGATGTCGAGCATCATTCAGGCGAACAAACCAACCAGTCTCGCCAAAGGGAATGTTTAAATCGCCCAACGTATCCATCAGTTGGTGGACTAAGTCATGTAATTCTCCTTCGGTCAGATCAAAGATGGGATTTCCATCTTTGTCGTAACCCCAATTGAAGAAGAGCAAATCAGGATCAGCTTGCTCGCCCTTTGCTTCCTTCTGTCTCTCATGCTGAACCATGACAATCACTCCGCGGAAAGCCTGATGAAATCTCCCATTAGGATTAAGGTGACCGGCCTGCTCGGCCCTGGGAGCGGTACAGGCGGCCGCAAAAGCATCCTGCAGGTAAGCTGGGACTTTAGGTATATGGTTGCGGAGAATTGTTCTCACCGCCTCCCTTCTCGCCAACTGTTCTGGATATAAAGCGCTCAATTGTTCCAAACCAAGGTTATTTAAGTCATAGCCATTGGCGTGGAGGGTTAATTGAATAAAATACCTTGCGCCCTCCCCCATCTTACTCAGGCCATCCATCCCTCCCAGTTCTTGAAATCATGCCTCTTGACTTCTACGAGCATAGTAATTAACCCAGAGATTTTTTATCCATTCGGGGAGCGCAAGTAAAATACTCACTTCATCCGGTTTCACCCTCAGAATTCGCTTGCCGTCAAATTGTCCGGGAAGAAAATTTCCCGGACTTCCGATTGAACCAGTCCGAAAACTCTCCCAATTATCACATCTGGTTGAAAAGGCCCCCCCTTCATTTGGAGAAATCCTGCATTCATAGGTTCCCCCGGGCGTATAGTGGTCGATAATCACCGCGCGAATAGTCTCTGAGAGTGTTCGGAAAGATTCGATATTCATCAGCACCTCGGCTACCACCTCTCTCATCTGCTCGCGATCGCCTGATTTGCCAGCTTCTGACAAGCGCTGCCCCAGGTCTTCGAGGTTCACGCCTTCGGGCGCTACCGGGACGGCTATAGGACCCTGTGGTTGCGGAACATCAGGCTGACTCAAACCGGCCTGGGCGAGCTGATCGCGCAATTTTTGCTCGGCTTCCCGGGCCAATCTGAGAGCTTCTTCCTTTTCCTTCAGCTGCCGTTCAAGATCCTGAAAGTGAAATCCACCGGCGTAAATGATGTGCTTCGCCAACAATAAATCGTACCTTAGACGAAAAATCTCTCCCTCCAACTCTCGGATGACATCGTTCAGCATCTTCTCCAATTCTGATTTTTGCTGCTCGGCGGCAATTTGTCCGGCCTGAGCGGCCTCCCTTTGCTTATTCAAATCGAGTTTAATAGCATTGTCGTCGGCGGTGCCGCGGGCTTCGCGAGCACGAACTTCATTGACCCTTTCGCCGGCAGCCAAAGCAAGCAAGACCGTCAAAACAGAGCCAACCGAAGCTAATCCCGCAGTGCGAAGTACGCGGGTGAGGAGTGAGGCGGGAGTGGAGGTTATGCGGGATTTTAAAGTTTCTTCCAAGCGGTCTCTAAACTGCTCTAAAAAGGTCTTCACCATAACTGATCTGGTGAGAACTCCTTTATCCCTCAAACGTTCGGTCAGCTCCGGCCCTAAGGCAGAAAGTTCAACTCGCTGTCTCTCATCCATAAGAAGGATCTCCTTTCTGGTTCGTTCGAGAAGCAGCTTCAAGTCAGCATCATCGAGCTTACTGGGATCTTTATCCGCAAATTCTCGAACTATTTCCGACGCTTCTCGCTCCGCCGCAGATGGTTGATATTGACCGGACATATTTGCAAATAAAAAGTTTAATCAAACATTCTCGCCAGCGGGCTTCTGTTTCTCCATCGCTTGCGAAGCTCTTCCAGCTCGGCAAGATGTTCCCCCCTCA
>JAUYKR010000104.1 GCA_030699855.1 bacterium | reverse complement strand
TGCCGAACTCAAGCGTTGGCGGAAAATCCTGCCAAAGAGAACCTGGAAGGAGTCTGATGGAGCGCTGCGAAAACTGCGCCTGATGAAGCGACCGGACGAACTGGAATGCCTGAGAAGAGCCGCTGCCATCGGTGACCAAATCCTGCGAAAAGTGCTGAAACAGATGAAACCCGGCGTAACTGAAAAGACCATGGCAAATCTCTTCCGAAGATACTCAGACGAACTGGCCGATGGAGTCAGCTTTGATCCGATCGTAGCCTTTGGAAGCAACGGGGCTGTTCCCCACCACCACTCGGGAGAAGCCGTGTTGAAAAAAAATGACGCCATTCTGATCGATCAGGGAGTGAAGTACCGCGGTTATATGTCCGACATGACCCGTTGCTTTTTTGTTGGCGAAGGGATACCGGCGGTGCGGAAGATGTACGAGCAACTTTTGGAAGCTCAACGAGCCGGCGTCAACATGGTGCGGGCCGGCGTAAAGATTTCCGACTTGGACAGGTCTGTCCGAGCGCTTCTGGGCGAGGATGACAAGTACTTCACCCATAGCCTGGGTCACGGGGTCGGCCTGGAAATTCATGAAGACCCGTCCGTTTCCGGACGGACGGAGTTAATCCTGGAAGCTGGAATGGTGATCACCATCGAACCCGGTCTGTACAAGCCGGGAATCGGCGGGGTGCGCATTGAAGACACCGTGATCGTAACGGAAGCGGGTTGCGAAGTTATGACGAAAAGCTCTAAAAATCCCGTACTCTTCATTTCACCGTAACTGACTTCGCTAAGTTTCGGGGCATATCCGGATTACATCCGCGAAGAACACTGAGGTAGTAAGCCAGCAGTTGGATGGGAATCACATTGACGATCGGTGAGGCCACGCCGGCATCGGGGACACGAATCCAGTGATCGAAGCTTTCGTGGCGGAAAGGCGCCACGCCGATGATGTGAGCCCCGCGGGCTTTAAGCTCGATGGTATTGTTGATGATATCGCCTTTGACTTCGTCTTCGGCAATCAAGCTGATGCAAGGCGTGCCCGGACTGACCAGAGCGATGGGGCCATGTTTGAGCTCACCGGCGGGAAAGCCTTCGGCGTGGATGTAGGATACTTCCTGGATTTTGATGGCCGCCTCCAGAGCCATGGGGTAGTTGGCGGCCTTGCCGATGATGTAGGTGTGATCGGAGTGGACGATATCGTCGGCCACTTCTTTGATGTAGGTAAGAAAACGAGGATTGAGCATGTCATTGATCTGGGAGGCGGTTTCGATCAGAAGCTTTTTGCCATCCTGAAGTTTTCCCGCCACCGCATGGGCGATGAGAAGGAGCAGGGCCAGTTGAGAAGTGGCTGCCTTGGTGGAAGCGACAGCTTTTTCCGGACCGGCATTGATGAGAAGTGAGAAGTCTGAGTAGCGAGCCACTGTCGAACCCTGCACATTCACCAGCGAGAGAACTTTGGCGCCTTTTTCCTTGGCCACGTGCATGGCTTCGAGCACGTCGGCGGTCTCACCGCTCTGCGAGACGACGATGAGCAGACTCTCCGGAATTAAGAAATGATGATAGATGGGAAATTCCGAAGCGGGAGCGAAGTTGACGTGGCGATTCGCCACCACGGAGAAGAAATACTCGGCAGCCATACAGACCTTTCCACCGGTACCGCAGCCGGAAAGGAACACTCCCTTGGCATTCTTGATGTATTCTGCGATTTTTAAAATCGCTTCTTCATTTTGATCGATTGCCCGAATGATCGTCTCTTTTTGATCCATGATCTCCTTGAGCATAAAGTGATCGAAGTCGCCTTTCTCGGCCTCCTGGGGATTCCAGTCGATGGTCACGAGACGCTTCTCGATCTCACTGTCGGTCAGAAGGTCGTAGAAGCGAGGCTTGTCATCGATCACCACCATCTGTTCATCATCCAGGTAGTTGACGTCCCTGGTGAACTGCAAAAAAGCGGGAATGTCGGAAGCAAGAAAATACTCTCCCTCTTTAACTCCCAAAATCAGGGGCGAGCCCCTGCGAGCAGCAATGATTCTATTTTCTCCCGTGGCCATGGCGATAAAGGCATAGCGCCCCTTTAGCTCTTTCGCGACCTTTTTGGTCGCCTCTTCAAAATTCAAATCCTTCATGTACTCCTCAATGAGTTCAGAGATAACTTCGGTATCCGTCTCGGATCGAAAGCGTTCAAATCCAAGTCTCTTTTTGAACTCTTCATAATTTTCAATAATCCCATTGTGGATCACCGCCACCTTTCCGCCGGAGGACAGATGAGGATGAGCGTTCTTTTGGGTCACCCCCCCATGGGTGGCCCAACGGGTGTGGCTCATGGCCAGGTGGGACTTTTCATCGATGATGCCCTCCTTGGAGGCTTCGGAAATCTTCCCGATCTGCTTTTGGAGAGAGATGGAACCATCATTCTTCTTCCAGGTAACACCCCAGGAGTCATAACCCCGGTATTCGAGCTTTTTAAGGCCCTCAAAAACGATCTCTGGCGCGTTGTCTCGGGAACCCTTGTAAGCAAAGATGCCGCACATGCGTGAGCTATAAATGACTGATGTATTCTACCAGAGAATGACGTACTTGCAATCTTGCAATGAAAACCAAAAAAAGTTACCTTGAGTAGGATTATTCATCATCTATTGTTGTGAAAAAAATCTTCTCCATCATCGTTGCTCTCTCACTCTTCTTGTCAC
>JAUYKR010000110.1 GCA_030699855.1 bacterium | reverse complement strand
GCAGCACGGCTTAACGGATCGCGAGTATGTCTTCTGCGACACGCCGCCAGACCAACTCAAACGAGTAATGGAAGAAATGCGGGCCGGGAGATACGAAGGTTTTTCCGTCACCATTCCTCACAAACAAGCGGTGATGCCGTTTTTGGATGAGCTCACGGACAGGGCGAAGAAGGTGGGGGCGGTTAACACCATTATCAAGCGCGATGGAAAAGTGATCGGTGACAATACCGATTACCTGGGTTTCGAAAAAAGCCTGGAAGAAGCTCAGGTTCTCACTCAAAAAGGCCAAGCCCTTGTGCTTGGCTCCGGAGGAGCCGCCCAGGCGGTAGTTGCGGTTCTTCTTGATCACGGTTTTGAAGTGAGCGTGGCCACGCGGGATCCAGAAAAAGCTCGGCGGGAAGAGGACAGGGCGGTGTTATATAGCTCTTACGAAGATCTTGATCCTGAGAAAGATTGGAACCTGATCGTCAACACCACGCCGCTGGGCATGCATCCGAACCTTGACCAGTCCGCGCTAACGGATCCATCTTGGTTCAGATCCGATCGAACGTACGTGGATATTATCTACAATCCTCGACTGACGAAATTTCTTCAGCTTGCAAAAGAGGCAGGCGGAAAAATTATCAGTGGTGATAGAATGTTCTTGTGGCAGGCGGTGGAGCAGGCCAGATATTTTTGCGATGGAAAAGAGCCGCCGGTGGAGGTGATGGAAAAAACTCTTTTTTAGTGCAGGTTGTAACTCTTATCACACCTATCATTTGCCCCTAGGCTCTTTCGGCGTATGCTGTTGACCAAATCTTCTCAACCCTCTCATGTCCGAGCCTCTCAAACGACCTTACCAGCGCCACGGCGACAAAGAGAGTTCAGCGTTCTTTGAGGAATATCTCGAAAAAATTTACAACTGGCGTGATGGCGTTGGCCTTACGGAAATGATCCGGGAAATGCACTCGGTGGTCATCGAGGTCGACGAACAGGATCGCCATGCTTATTTGGAAGAACTGTGCCTGATGACGCCGTACCACTTCAAAAAGAGCTATCACAATGAGCACTTCATCTACTCTCTTTTAGAAGTCGACGAAAATTCTCCTGGCTATATCATCCGCAGCCGAAAGGAAAAGGATCGCTCAAAAGTGATGCCCATGAACATGCTGTCTCCGGTGGCGATGAAAAAGCCCTATACCAAATATGTCGGAGAAGTTTATCGAGTCACGGATTTTGAAAAAGCCGTGGAGCTTCTTGGTCAGGCTGGAGTCGAATTTCAGGATGAAGGCATGGTGAAAAATTCCAGACTTCAGTTCATCAGGACAATTCCCTCCCAATATACCTGGAATACCGTTGGCTATATTCACTATCCCAATGGAGCTCGGCAATATTATGTCGAGCAATTTGCTGATCATCCGGAAGCAGGAGAGTTTTTGGAAAGACTCAGAGCGATCAAAGCCAAACAGAAAGATCTGGGAATTACCGGACGAGTGCTTCCCATTGATCACCTGGCAACGCGGATTCTCCAGCAGGATCGCGAGCACGCCATGCTCGAATACATCAAGCTCACTTCTTACCACTACTGGGGCTCTTACGACATCCTCGACCAGAACTCTTCCACGAACGTGACCCGCAATTCGTACGGCTGGCCGGAGTCAAAATCTCCGGCGCGTGTTTTTACCGCCTCCAACACGCCCTACTTTCTCGATCACCTGGTCAAGCTCCCTTCGCCAACGGAATCTTTTGTCATCAACTACGGCAAGCGCATGCATCACATCGCCTACGGCGTGGCGGATAACGTCAAGGGTCAGGACTTCGACAACATCGACTTCGCCGTCGACAGACTCAAGGAAAACGGGGTGGAGTTCCTGCTTCAAGTTATCGGTTCCAAGGATGAGGGTCTCAAGCAAATCTTCTCGCGAACCTCACAGCTTTCCTACCTCATCACCGAATACATTCAGCGTTACAACGGCTTCCAGGGATTCTTCACGAAGAAAAACGTAGCCTTCCTCACCCAGGCTGCCGGAGAAGATGCTGCCCTAAAAAAGCCGCGCATGGGAGAGGGGAATCTTTCCGATTGAAGGTGTGATAGTTGGAAGAATAGTGCGAATTCTCTTGCTGCGGAACTTTCCGTATGTTTTTTCTATTTATAATCCTCTTCTTTTAATGTCCTCGCTGCGAGAATTTGCACTATTCTTCCAACTTAATGAAACACTTAGTCATGTCCTACCACGCTTCCAGGTGAATTTGTCCGCGCTCGAAGCCGAGCGTGAGCAGTTTTTCTCTAGTCTCTTTTACCATGGCTGGAGGGCCGCAGATGAAGCAATCCACGCCTGCTTCCGGCTTAAATATTCTGTTTTCTAAAAACAAATGAATATAGCCCTTTCCATGTTCAGCCCGAGTGCCATTATTTGTACTGACGGTTGTGACCAATTCCAGACGGCCGGAAGACGCATACTTCTGGAGTTCCTCCCGAAACAAAAAATCATTATCGTTACGAAAGCCGTAGAAGAGCTGAATGGGATATGCCTCATTCAGGGAAAAACTTTTTTGAATTATCGACCGGATCGGAGATATCCCAACTCCTCCCGCGATCAACACCAACTTCTTCAAATCTTTCGCCATGGCCAATCCGAATCGGCCGAAGGGGCCTTTGAGGTCGACAGTGTCACCGACGGCCAGTCGTCCTACCAATGGAGAGAGGTGTCCGCTCGGATCAATTCTGATAACGAATTCGATTCCCGACTCGCGGTTGGAGAAGTTGGAAGCGGAATAGGATCGTTCCACATAATCTCCCTTATCATCGCGAAGGCGCATCAGAAAAAATTGGCCGGCTTCATAGTCCAGCTGTCGTTCGGGTTGCACCGTCAGGTGCCGCACCGCATCTCCTATCAGCCGGTTCGAAATGATTTTCGCCGTTACAAATGTCTGTTCCATCATGGGGGTGCCCATAAAAAGCCGTATCAGTATAGAGTATATTGTTCCTCCATGACCAGATAAAGCTTGAGTTCAAAGCGTTATGAGCCGCTCTTGAGCACTTCAAATCCTTTCTCCGGATCGCTGGCGTTGATATAGACCAAGCAGTTGCTGTCGCCGTCAGCGGGCTCTATGGCGAAGAAACTGTCGATGTTAATGCCGTGCTGCCCCAGCCGTTTGGCGATTTCCGCCAGCGCACCTTCTCCTCTGCGGATGGGGACCCGAAGCACTTTTTCCCGAGAAACGAGTTCGACGCCCATTTTTCTTAAAGCGGCCTCGGCCTTATCCGGATCATCCGGGGTTAGCCGCAGCAGCTGTTCCAGCTGGCCTTCCGCCGCCTGGATGCCTTCAATATTTATGCTGTGTTCGGCCATTTGCTGGCAAACCCTACCGATCACGCCCGGCTCGTTGGCAATGTAAAATGAAAGCTGAGTGGCGAGAGTTGTGGGCATGGAATTATGATGGTTGAGATACTTAACCATAGTCCCTCACTACCTGATTGGCAAGAAATTTGCTATTGTTATGGCCATGAAGCGCATCGTTTTTTCATTTACCGCCCTCTGCCTCTTTACTGCTGTTGCCAGCAGCGCTTTTGCCTCAGTCTTCAAAGACGTTTCGCAGTCCCATCCAAACAGTCTCGCCGTCGAATACCTGTCCGAAACAGAGGTGATTCAAGGGCAGGGAAACGGTGAGCGCTTTGTTCCGAACGGATACCTCAATAGAGCCGAATGGGCGGCGATTCTTCATCGCTATGCCGGAGTATCGGAGAGTATTGTGGCATCCAGAAACTGCTTTCCCGATGTTCGCGATGAGTGGTTCGCGAAGGCGGTCTGCCGAGCGGCACGGGAAGGCTGGGTGAAAGGCTACCAGGCTGGTGAACAGAGGGGTCGATTCCTTCCCTCTAACCTTCTGACCAAAGCGGAGCTGCTGGTGACCCTGGAAAGACTTTTCGACTGGTCTGGCGTGGAGGGTTCTTCCTGGTATTCCATCGCGGCGAGTTTTGCCAGCCGGGCTAATATTTCGACTGAAAGCGCTCTTCACGAGCCAGTCAGTAGGGCGGTAGCCGTCGAACTGTTGTTTCGGTCCCATGCTTTGCAGCATTACTCCGTTCCTCGCTATGATCCCTTCCTCGGTGAGCAGCTCCTGAGCGAACTTCACAATCCCAGCCCTGCCGAAGTGGACGGTATGGCAAATGACCTTGCGACAGATTACCGGAACGTGGGTGCCGAGGTGGGATTGGTTCCATTTGGAGACATGCCTGCCAGTAAAAACATCGCTCGTGGAGGACAATACGTGCCCATGCTCCGTTTTGAACTTCAGCCGAATGCGGCCGTGACTTTGAACAAAGTTGAAATCAAAAGTATAAATTTGGGAAGAACGCAGGATATCGAAAGGGCCAGACTTCTCATGAACGGCCGACCCATCGGTGAGAGGAGTTTTCTTGGATCGACTCGCGCCGTCAGTTGGGACCAGCTTCAAGTGCCACTGAATCCTCAATCTCCTGCTCTTTTCGAAATGATGCTCGACTTCAAAGCCGATGCCCCATCCCACTATATTTATCAACTTTCAATTGAACCATCCGGGCTCGGCTTCAAAGAAAGAGACGTGCAGGTTACGGGAGCGGCGGTGCTGGGAAAAAGTTTCGAAATGTCGGAAGTATCCATGACTGCGGTGACGGTATCGAATTCCTCTTCCCGGGTACGGGCTCCTTTTATTTCATCAGAGGGTGAGATCATCGGCCGCTTTGTGATTCATGCCGGTCAGCATGATGTCCTTATCAAGCGGCTTCGGCTCAGGGACAGGGGGACGATTCGCTCGGACGACTACCACAACTTTCGTCTGACGGTCGGTAATGACACTTTGTCGGAACTGGCCACGGTGGAGAGAGGAATCTTTGATTTTCTCGTCAACGATTATCTGGTGGAAAAAAACAGGAGGAAAATTTTTACCGTCTTTGCCGACATCAAGGACGCCAATACCCGTGACAATATTCGCCTGACTCTGGAAAACCCAGAGGATCTTTATGCTTACAATATCGAATTTGGCATGGGTTCTCAGGTGACCAACAACTTCGGATCAGATGTGGCCTGGTGTGTTGGGGTGGAATCAAAAGTCTGTCCGGCAATTGCGCTCAAAAAACGTTGTGACCGGTTCCAGCGGGAGTATGACGATGAGTGTGGCGGAGAGAATGACTAAAAATGCCCGAACAGAAGCCCTTGACAGGGACAGAAGCGGATGATAATCTTTCGGCAAGTTACAGTACCCATGACTTCTTTCGTCCGCGAAATCGCTTCTCATCATCACGCTTCTCTTCGAACCTAGAGAGGTGTCTTTGCTTATGTTTCGTCATCAAGCGCCTCTCCGGAGGCGTTTTTTAGTATTTTAATTCATTTTTTTATGACTCTTACGGACAGCAATCTCAAAATAGCGGTTCAGAAACAAGGTCGTTTGACCGAAAAGAGCCTGGAACTTCTTGAGGGCATCGGTCTGGACTTCGATTTCTCCAAAGACCAGCTCTTTGCCCGTTGCCGGAACTTTGATCTTGACCTTCTGTTCCTGCGCGACAATGACATCCCTGAATATGTTCAGGACGGAGTGTGCGATCTGGGTATTGTCGGGAGAAATATGGTGGTAGAAAAGAGGGCTTCCGTAACGGCTGTGCAAAAGCTTGGCTTCGGCAACTGCCGGCTGGCGATAGCGGTTCCGGAGTCTAGCAAGATCACATCTTGGCAGGATCTGGAGGGTTCCAGGATTGCCACGACCTATCCCAATTCCCTTGAGGCATTCTTACTGGAGAAGAAGATCAAAGCGGAGGTCATTTGCATCAGCGGCTCGGCGGAGATAGCTCCCAGTCTCAATCTTTCCGATGCCATCTGCGATCTGGTTTCGTCTGGAAACACTCTTCGTATCAATGGGCTGAGGGAGCTAGAATTGGTGTTCGAATCTCAGGCAGTTTTGAACGAAACAAAAGCGTCTTTGCCTGATCCCAAGCGGCAGCTCATCAATCGCCTGCTTCTCCGCGTCAGCGCTGTGCTCAAGGCACAGAGAACCAAGTACGTCCTGATGAATGCTCCTGAATCAGCTCTCGAAAAAATAAAGGCAATTATTCCCGGGCTTGATAGCCCTACCGTGGTTCCACTGGCAAAGCCAGGAATGATTGCCGTCCACTCCGTAGTCGACGAGGAGGAGTTTTGGGAGGTCATCGAACAACTCAAAGAAGTGGGGGCCACCAGTATTCTCGTGTCTCCGATTGAAAAACTTATCGCTTAGTTATGAAAACTTTTTATCTCAAAAATATATCGGAGCAGGACAGACTTGAGCTCACAAAAAGGCCAGCTTTCGATTCGGCTGCCGTTGCTGCCTCCGCTCAAGAAATCATCCGGGCTGTCCGCGAGGGCGGCGACAAGGTTCTGGTTGAGCTGACGAAGAAATTCGATGGTATTCAACTTGGCGGTTTTCAAGTTTCGATTGAAGAGATTGATAAGGCCGAGCAAGCCGTAAGCCCGGAATTCTTTCTGGCATTGGAGACGGCGGCTGAGAACATCAGGAGCTTCCACAGCACTCAGCTTGTCAAAGAACCGGCTGTCGAAACCATGCCTGGAGTTCGTTGTTTCCGCGAGTCTCGTCCAATCGAAAAAGTCGGTCTGTACGTTCCCGGTGGGACCGCCATTCTGCCTTCAACCTTACTCATGCTGGCCGTTCCGGCCAGACTGGCTGGCTGTAAGAGAGTGGTCGTTTGTACGCCGCCGAATAAAAGTGGAAAGGCCTCTCCAGAAATCCTGGCTGCGGCGAAGGTCGCCGGTGTAACAGAGCTCTATTTGCTCGGCGGCGCCCAGGCTATAGCGGCGATGGCCTATGGAACGGAAAGTATTCCAAAAGTCGACAAGATCTTTGGGCCGGGAAATCAATACGTGACGGCCGCTAAAATGATCGTGTCCTCCGACCGGTCCGGAGTGGCCATTGATATGCCGGCCGGCCCTTCAGAAGTTTTGGTGATAGCCGACCAACCGGCAAATCCGGCTTTTGTGGCCGCTGATTTACTCGCCCAGGCGGAGCATGGAGTCGACAGCCAGGTGGTGTTGGTGGCGATAGGGGATGGAATTGCCCAACCCATTCAGGAACAGCTCCAGCGACAACTCGAGCTCCTGCCCCGCAGGGACATTGCCGCGCAAGCGCTTGAAAAGAGTCTGGTGATTGTCGCGGAGTCAGTAGGAGAAGCGATTGATTTTAGCAATAGCTATGCTCCTGAGCATTTAATTCTCAATATTGAGAAAGTTGATGAGGTCGTTTTACAGATCCAGTCAGCCGGATCAGTCTTCCTGGGGCCATGGACGCCTGAGTCCGTGGGTGACTACGCCTCCGGAACGAATCACACCCTGCCAACCTATGGCTATGCCCGCGGCTACAGTGGAGTTTCGGTCGATAGCTTCTGCAAAAAAATTACCTTCCAGAAACTCACCCCAACCGGTCTTAAAAACATCGGCCGAACGGTGGAAGTCCTGGCGGAGGCTGAGGGACTTATGGCTCACAAGAACGCCGTCAGTATTCGATTGCAGTCTTTATAAATTCTTTATGTTTAATCTTCAAAGCATCCTCCGGCCAAACATTGTTCGCCTTACCCCCTATTCCTGCGCTCGAGATGAATACCAGGGGGAGGCGTCCGCCATGCTCGACGCCAACGAAAATAGTTTTGGAAGTCCGGTTTCCGTCGAGGGCGCTCCTGATCTCAACCGCTACCCTGCCAGCGATCAAAAGCAATTGCGCGGGAAGGTGGCGGAGCTGAAGGGACTTCAAATCGACCAGGTCTTCCTGGGCGTTGGCAGCGATGAGGTGATGGATCTGCTGGTTCGAGCTTGTTGCGTTCCCGGTCGCGATAGTATCGTCATCGCCCCTCCCACGTATGGCATGTACCAGGTACTCGGCCAGGTCAATGACGTGACCGTTACAGAAGTGCCGCTTGATCAAAATTTTCAGCTCGACGCGAAGGCGGTGTTATCTGTCATCGGTGATTCAAGCAAATTAATCTTCTTCTGCTCCCCCAACAACCCC
>JAUYKR010000094.1 GCA_030699855.1 bacterium | reverse complement strand
GATATGGGCTATAATACAAAAATTGCGGAGCTTGTTCATGTCGACAAAAAAGACCGCGCTGATTGTAGCGGATAAAATGGGGCAATACGAATGCCTTTATCTACAGCTTGGTGCGGGCCTCATCCAAGTGTTCGACCAAATCGATAAGCTTGGTCAAACCGACCACGTCCAGGATATCGAAGATGTTCGGCTGAGCGCCGAATATCACGACCTTGCCGCCGGCCTGGGAAATTTTTGACTGCCAGTCGGAAATGTAACCAATCGATTTGGAATTGAGGTAGCTCAGTTCGCTGAAGTCGAAGATCAAATTTTTTGGCTTCTCTCCATCCAAAACAGCATAAACCTTCTTGGCCTCATCCTCGATATTGGTTTCATCGAGCTGACCGCTAAACTTGATCAGCTTGGTTCCTGCCAATCCATCAACGTTGGAAAAGGTGATCGTGACATCTGCCATAGGAAAGTGTTAGTGATGAATTTGTCTGTGAACGAGAGCTGTAACCTTTACCCCCCCTTCCTTCCGATCTTCAATCAGGAATTCATCCGCGAAGCTCTTGACGACCATCGAGAGACCCCTGCCCCTTTGTCCACCCTCTGGTCCGACCTGATGAAGTTGATCCTGTATTTGCTTTGCCGTCAGCTTATTCCCATGGCCCTGATCCAGACAAGCAATTTTTATGTTCTTTTGATCGGCATGGAGTTCTAGTATCACTTCGCTGGTGGGCTGGGAGCCGTATTCGATGGCATTGTTGCACAACTCGTCGACGACCGATCGCACTCTTTCCACCGTCTTGTGATCAAATTCCACGATTTCTGCCATACGCGCAGCCAGGTCCCTCAGGGGAGCTACGTTTTTGTAATCGGCGGGAAAGGTAATCCTGTAGTGCACCGCAGAAGGTGATAAAGGTAAACCACACTCTTTTGATCTGTATATCAAAAATACCAGAAAAATACAGATTCCTATCTTGTTATTATAGCGTTTAATTGGTATAAAGTCAAAGATCTCGGGGCTTTCGGAAGGGGAATGATCATTACTCACTGCGGGTACCCATAACCTCTCCCCTGATAGACAGGCGCGGAGCTGTATCATTGGCTGCGCTAACGCTTGCGACTTCAGGCCCACGGGTCCTCGTTTCGTAATTCCCATTCCCCTTCCGAAAACAAAACATTTTAGTTCATATCCTCATCCATGAAACATAAATACACGGTAAAAAACCTGCCAAAATCAGTTCGGCAGATTACCATTACCCACATTGACGAGGAGGCCTTAAAAAAGGCTGAGAATCGGGTACTGGCCGAACTTTCGCAGGAGCTGAACCTGAAGGGCTTTCGCCCAGGTAAGGTTCCCGAGAGTGTTGTCCGAGAACACATTAGACCAGAGCACATTTCCACCCGCAGGGTCGAGCTGGCCATCCCCGGGGTACTCCAAGAGATCGCCGTGGAAGAAAAACTCCGGGCCTTGTCTCAGCCAAACGTGGACTTTAAGAGTTTTGATCCGCTGGAAATTATCATCGCCTTCGACGTCTACCCAGAACTGAAGCTGGGAGGCTATCAGAAGATCAAAGTTAAGCGCGAGCAGAAAAAAGCCAGTGAAAAGGAAGTAGGACAGGCTCTGGAAGAGCTCCAAGAGCGCTTCACGGAATTCAAGGAGGTGAAAAGGGCGGCAAAAAAAGGAGACAAAGTTGAAATTGATTTTGAAGGATTTACTCCGGACGGAGTAGCCCTGGAAAATACTGCCTCGAAGAATCATCCCGTCATTTTGGGCAGCGGCTCTCTGATCCCCGGTTTTGAAGAGGAGGTAGTGGAAATGAAGCCGGACGATCAGAAGGAGTTCGACATCACCTTTCCCAAGGACTACCACGCCAAGTCCATGGCTGGAAAAAAGACGAAGTTCAAGGTGAAGCTGAATCTGGTTCATGAGCCGGAAAAGCCAAAACTGGACGATGCCTTTGCGAAAAAGGTAACAAAAGATGAGAAGAAGGGCTTGGAAGATCTGAAAAAGGAACTCAGGGACGACATTCAGAAACAACACGATGCTGAGGTCGACCGTAAACAGGAGGACGAATACTTCCAAAAGCTGGCGGAAATAACGGAAGTGGAAATTCCAGAAAGCCTGCTGGCTCAGGAAAAAGAGGCAATTCTCCGCGAACTGAAGCAGCGGATCCTGTACCAGGGGCTTTCCTTCGACAAATACCTGCAGGCCAGCGGCAAGACAGAAGAGGAGCTTCTTACCAGCTATGACAAGCAAGCAGAGGAGCGGATCAAGCTCCAGATGGCACTGGGAAAAATAGCGGAGATGGAGAAGATCGATGTCTCCGACATCGAACTGGAAGAGCACTTGAATGGGCAGCTTGAGCGATACCCGGAAAACCAACGCGCACAGATAAAAAAACAGTACTCTGAAGGATCTCAAGCCCACCTGATGCTGGAACATCAGGTACGTATGAAAAAAACGCTCGAAAAAATTATTCCAAAGGAATAGAATGGAGGTGAATACTTTCTTGATGCCGCAAGCATGCGAAAAAAAATCTTTCTGAGCATATTGATCTTCCTGACAGTCCTCTTGCTTATTTTTGCCTTTGAAAATATCCAGAGCAGCGGACAATTTTTGTTGTTGTTCTTTCAGATCGACACCTCGGCCACCATCATCATCTTCCTCTCCGGCTTTATCGGGTTTCTGATCGGGTTCTTCGCCATGCTCTACGCTTACGAGCTGAGAAACGAGGGGCAACTGGAAACCCAGCAGACCTCCTTTGAGGCGCCGTCAGCCAGCCCATCCGCGAATCAGCCTCAAAAGAAAGTGGAAGCAGAACCCGCGGCGCCCCAGCAGAAGGAAGACCCTTTTGAAGCAGACGACGAAGTCCTCGGTTAAACATGCGCAACAAAATCGAGCTGAAGAGGCTCTGCCAACAATGTCCTGAACAGATCTTTGTCCGCTCGCGCGATCCGCTGGAGTTTCGGGCTTGGCTGGACGATCAACGGAAAGGGAGACCCCTGCGCCTGGAGCTGGGCATGGGCACCGGGCATTTCTTGATCTCGCAGGCGAAAAAGTATCCGGAGGTGTTTTTTTTGGGTTTGGAAATAAAAGAAGACCGCGTGTACAAAGCCTATCGTCGGGCGGCTGAGCCACAACTCAGCAACATCGCCTTCCTGCAAGAGCACGCGGCCGCGCTGCTCAAATATAAGCTGCCGCCGGTTGAAGTTCTCTACTCCCTCTTCGCCGACCCCTGGCCGAAGAAGAAGCACATCAAAAATAGGCTGACGTCACCGTCTTTTTTGAGGGTTTATCAAGAGCTGCTGGCAAAAAATGGGGAGCTAATATTTAAGACTGATCAAAGCAAGTTGTTTGAGTTTACGAAGGAGGCATTGGAAAAAGCTGGCTGGAAAATGTTGGATGAACAGAAGGGCTATCTGACGGCAGAGGAAGAGCGGACGGCCTATGAGAGTCGATTTTTGAGAGACGGAGGTACCATCTTTTATCTCAAAGCTTCCGCGCCGCCCGTTTAGGCGTATTTCCTTTCCTCCTTGATTCTGATAAACTCTGCTAAGCCTCTTTATAATGCACTTCTATGGCCGAGAAAAAGCGTCCACCATCGAATCTGATCTACCTGCTGATCGCCGCCTTGATCTTTGCCGCTCTGTACACGACCGTGTTTACGCCAAACCAGAAACGGGAGGCGGAAGAGGTTGAAATCACGGCCATTCAGAATTTATATAAAGAGGGACAGGTAAAGCGGCTGGAATTTGAGGGAAATACCGTGAGGGCGGAGTTGAAGAATGGAACTGTCAAAAAAGCCACAAAATCCGACGGCGATAGCGCCAACGACCTGGGCTTTGACCGACCAGACCTGGTTCCTCTGGAAATCAAGGATACCACCGGTCAGGCTTTTTGGGCGGAACTGGCCCTGTCCATTATCCCCTTTCTGCTGATCGTCGGTCTCTTGTTCCTGATGATGCGTTCGGTTTCGGCCAACAATCGAACGGCCTTAAGCTTCGGCATGAGCCGAGCCAAGGAATTTGACAAGAACAAAAGCAATAAGGTGACCTTCGCCGACGTGGCCGGATCAGAGGCTGCGAAGGATGAATTGACCGAGATTGTGGATTTCTTGAAAGAACCGAAAAAGTATCTGAAGATGGGGGCGAAAATCCCCCGCGGAGTCCTCTTGTTCGGCCCGCCGGGTACCGGAAAAACTTTGATGGCCAGAGCAGTTGCCGGAGAGGCCGATGTTCCATTCTTCTCCATTTCCGGCTCGGAATTCGTGGAAATGTTCGTGGGAGTGGGAGCCAGCCGCGTTCGAGATCTGTTCGCCAAAGCCCGCAAGAATTCCCCCTGCATCGTCTTCATCGATGAAATCGATGCTGTTGGCCGGCACCGAGGTACCGGCCTGGGAGGAGGCCACGACGAGCGCGAGCAGACCCTGAATCAGATCTTGAGTGAAATGGATGGCTTTGAAAAGGACACCAATGTGATCGTGGTGGCGGCCACCAATCGCCCGGATGTCCTTGACCCCGCCCTCCTTCGTCCAGGTCGCTTCGACCGAAGGGTGGTTATCGACAACCCCGATTTGAAAGACCGTTTGGAGATTTTAAAAGTTCACGTCCGGGAGAAACCCCTGGATAAACAGGTGAATTTGGACACGGTGGCCAAGCACACGCCGGGCTTCTCCGGCGCCGATCTGGAGAATCTGCTCAACGAGGCCGCCATTCGCGCCGCCAAGGAGGGAAAGAAACTTATTGATCAAAAAGACCTGGATCAGAGTATCGAGAAAGTTCTACTGGGCCCGGAAAAGCGCAATAAGATCATGACGGAACGAGAAATCGAAATTACGGCTCATCACGAAGTCGGCCATGCCATCACCGGCCACTTCATGAAGCACACCGATCCCGTTCACAAGATTTCCATCGTTTCCCGCGGCATGGCCCTGGGAGTAACCTGGTTTCTTCCGGAACGAGACGCTGTACTCATCTCAAAAGAAAAGTTTGAAGATGAGCTCGTTTCCCTCATGGGCGGACGAGTGGCCGAAGAGATTATCTACGGTCCAGAGGCCGTCACTACCGGCGCCTCGAATGATATGGAAAAGGCCACCAAGATCGCCAGAAATATGGTCACCAAATACGGCATGAGCCCATTGGGACCGATTACTTTTGGAGAACACCACGGCAATCCATTCCTGGGGAAAGACCTCCTCCACGAAAAAACCTATAGCGAATCGACCTCCCAGCAAATCGACCGAGAGGTCTCCAATATTTTGGAAAAGGCCTTCAAGATCGCCCATGAGGTTCTGGCCAAGCACAAAAAAACTCTGATGAAAATCGCCAAGGATCTCATAAAAAAGGAAGCTCTCAGCCGGGAGGAATTTGAGTCATACTTTAAGGATCCGAAAGCTGCTATGGCCTGACCCCCACCTTAACTCTACCGCGGTTTGAGCTGGCGAAGATGCTGGTGTCGTTCGAGACAAAGATCGTTGCCGGAGGAATTTCAAAATCTCCGGAAAAATTCAGCTTCCAGGAAAAAGGGATGCTTGTTTTACCCTCCGGCAAATGCTCAAAGAAGTACCAATACTCACGACCACCGTTGTCTTTTACGCTCCAAAGCCCGTTATGCTCATCAGAAAAGATCTGAGTGGAGCCGGTTACTTGCGGATGAACGAGCACAACCCGATTGTACTTCCGCGGAGAAATGATGGTAAGTGTCCCTGGCAATTCCTCACCTTGGAACAACGGGGTGGATTGGCTTAGATCCTGATACAAAGAAATGCCTCTTGATAGGGAGGGCGGCACTTGAAGCTCTTTCTCCCTCCAGTTAAATTCAACAAACAATGGTTGTGGAAGGTTGGAGGAAAATCGAAGGGCCTCTCCTTCATCGGAAAAAGTCCCACCTGCGGGAAACGGAAGCTCTTCGGCGACAGAAAACATTTGAAAAGGCTTGTTGGCGTCGAGAGCAAATTTGTAACTCTTGTTCGTCCCAAACTCCACCGTAATCTCGTTCGCGGCTATGGACTCCCGAAACAAACTCAAATACGAGCCCATGGCGTGGAGAAAGGCAAACTGATC
>JAUYKR010000091.1 GCA_030699855.1 bacterium | reverse complement strand
CCAGAACCGAGCACTGCGAAAATTTGAAAAAATATATGCCCAAGAAACTGAATCGATTTTTCCTCACGAATACTGGTGCCGAGACGGTGGAAGGCGCTCTCAAATTCGCTCGCCTGGTGACCAAAAGACAGCAGATCATTTCCCTGACCCGCGGCTACCACGGCCGCACCCTTGGCGCGCTATCCGCCACCCACGCCGCCAAGCATCGGGACGGCTACGGCGACCTGCTCCCCCACTTCGTCTTTACCGACTTCGACGACCTGAAAGAACTGGAAAAAACGATCAGCGGAAAAACCGCCGCCGTCATTTTGGAAGTCCTGCAGGGCGAAGGCGGCATTCACCTGGCCTCGAAGGAATTCGTGAAGGGCGTACGGAAGCTGTGCGATAAACACGGCGCCCTGATGATCGTCGATGAAATCCAGACCGGCATGGGAAGAACGGGAAAAATGTGGGCCTTCGAGCACTTCGCCGTCGTCCCGGATATGGTCTGTATTTCCAAGGGAGTTGGCAACGGCATCCCTCTGGGAGTCTTGGCAGTGACAGAAGAAATTTCGAGCAAGATTCACCGCGGCTCGCACGGCGCCACCTTTGCCGGCGGTCCACTTACGGCCGTAGCCGGCATCGCCACCCTGGACTACTTTCAGAAGCACCAGATCCTCAAACGCGTCCGAGAAAATGGCGGTTACTTTTTGAAAAAACTGAAGGCCCTGAAGTCTCCCAGAATTCAGGAAGTCCGCGGCCTGGGCCTGATCCTGGGCATCGAGTTGAAAGAAAAAGCTGCGGACTTTATCAAAACCCTGCAAAAAAAAGGAGTGCTAGTACTCCCAGCTGGAGAAAATATTATCCGGGTGCTGCCGCCTTATATCATCACCAAGGAGCAGATCGATAAGTGTATCGCGATGCTTAAAAATGTATTGAAGTAGGCTACTCAATTGAAAATATTGTTTCTAGTTGAGCCCTCCACGATCACCAACGGCGAAGACGCGAGCGACGAATCTTCCCTCCTCTTCGACAACCTCAATCCTCAGGTCAGTTCCATGGGGACTCATCAGCTGCTGAACTATCGCGAACTGCTGTTCTAAGACAGTAAATCGTTGCTGAACGGAAGCGAGCTGATTCAGCACCTGGTGAACAAGGCTAACCTGGCCATTGTGATTGGAATCGCAATCAAGTCGATCTAAATCCCTGTCAATTCTCTCTATCTCAGATCCACATCTAGAGAGCTCTCTTCCAACGCTTTCATAAAACTGACGGATAAGAGCCATAGCTTCCGCGCCTTCATACATCCCCACAGGAACACAATTTTCAAAAACCTCACCTAAATCCAACAAAAATTGAGCATCTGTCTCGTCGCCGGAACGGGGAAACTCCAAGATGCTCACTTCGTCACACAACAAATCTTCGATTTCAAGTCGAGTCCCGTTTGCGGTTTTAAAAATGCATACCCGCACATTGCGTTGCTCATGAAGCAGCAGGTTCAAGGCCTCAATGGCCATGCCCAGTTGGCGAAGCGACTCGGGATCCGAATCAACACAATGAGAAAAAATAAGCAGCAATTCGGTACAAGTGTTGAGAGCGTCACGAAGCACTTCCAAAGCCTCTTCCCCCTCCTTCACCGGACAAATTTGAACCTGAGTTTCCAAGTCACCACCTGGCCATTCAGCCAAATTATCCCCTAAAAATTCAGATATTCTATTTGCAAAAAGACCCATGATGCACGATGAGGACATCAGCAGCATACCTGAAAATCAATATTTGACAAATCACATTCTTCATCCATAACTACACTCCCAAGATCAACTTCTCCGTCTCTTCCCAACCGATACAGGCGTCCGTCACCGACACGCCGTAGGCCAACTCATCGAGATCGAGAGGGATTTGCTGCCTTCCGGCCGCTAAATTGCTTTCCACCATCATCCCCACGATTGATGTGGAACCGTTATTGATCTGCTCCATAACGCTATTCCAGGCCAGGTACTGCTTGGTATGGTCTTTTCCACTGTTTTCATGACTACAGTCGATGAGGAGTCGGGGCTCTATCCCCGCCTTCCTGCATTCTTCTTCCACTTTGGACACCGACTGAGCGTCGTAGTTTTGCCCGCGCTTGCCCCCACGAAGGACAATGTGCCCATAAGGATTCCCGGTGGTCTCGACAATGGATGCCTGACCATCGTCGTTCATGCCAAAGAAGTGATGAGAAGCTCGCGCCGACTTGATGGCATTGAGAGAAATATCCACATTCCCTTCGGTACCGTTTTTAAACCCCACTGGCATAGACAAACCGCTGGCCAGCTCGCGGTGAGTTTGAGATTCCGTTGTGCGCGCGCCTATGGCTGTCCAGGTGACCAAATCGGAATAATACTGGATCGTGATGGGGCCGAGCACTTCCGTGGCCGTCGGCAAACCCATTTCATTGATTTCGAGCAGAATTTTTCTGGCTAACTTTACCCCCTCCTCTAATTTTCCCGAGTCGTCCAGATAGGGGTCGTAAATCAAACCCTTCCAGCCCACTGATGTGCGCGGCTTTTCGAAGTACGCCCGCATCACCAGCACCAGCCTATCCTCAACCTTTTTTCGGAGCTCGTTGAGCCGCCGGGCGTATTCGATGGACTGCTGGTAATCGTGGATGGAGCAGGGACCGATAATAACAAACCGCCGCTTGTCCTTGCCATCCAGAATGTTCTCAATCGCCTCGCGCCCTCGGGCAACCGTTTGGCTGGCCGCCTCGGTTATGGGTGTTTGCCGCAGGATCTCGCCCGGATGAGCGATAGCCTGGAATGACTTGACGCGAAGATTGTTGGTTTGTTTCATTATTCTTCAATACAGCCGAAACATTGTAACATATGATTAGAGTTGTAACATATGATTAGAGAATGAAGGTATTTGAATTTCGCAGCGAGGATATTTGCAAAATAAACTTCCGAAAAGAAAAAACGTAATGAAGCTGTCCGCAGCAAGAAATTCAAATACCTTCATTCTCGGCATGAAAAACTCCCCGCTCATGAATATCCTGATCCTGATGGCCCTCCTGGGCATTTTTGGAAACGCGGGATTGATCCTATTTGGACTGTACCTGCTCTTCAAATACCAGTGGCCAAATATTGAACAGCACTTCAAAGAAGGCCGTTGGAAAAACATCATCGATGTTGACACGGGCCCGCCTATCGGACGGGCAAGCCCGCCCCATCCCAAAGTTCCCCAGCGCCCTGCCAATACATCCTTTTCACTTCCTCACCTCAGTCTCATGGAAATCCTTACCCCCTCCCGCGTCATCAAGTCCATCATCGTCATCGTCATCGTCCTGATCTTCTTGGATGGCTTCACCTCCATTCCCGCCGGCCACGTGGGCGTGATCTACGATCGAGGGCGAGGAGTTCTGACCAGTCATTTCGATGAAGGCCTGCACTTGAAAATCCCTTTTTGGCAAGTGGTGGAAAAATTCGATACCCGTCTGCGCGTCTCCACCATGAGCGTGGAACCGGGTGAAAACGAGCGCTACACCGATGATTCGATCGAGGGTCTGACGAAAGACGGTCAAAAAGTGAATATCGACGCCACTATTCAGTACCGCATCAACGGACAGGACGCCCACTGGATTTACCAAAACATTGGCGTGGACTTTGATGAAAAAGTCATTCGTCCCGGCATCCGCAACGTCGCTCGCGACGTGATCACCGGCTATGACTCCACCAATCTGTTCACGCAGGACACTCGCGTGGAAGCCCAGGTAAAAATGCAGGAGCAGCTGAAAGAACTCTACGGTCGCAACAAGATCGCGTTGGAAGACGTGCTGCTCAGAAACATCCTCTTCTCGGATGTCTATTTACAAGCGATTGAGGACAAGCAGGTAGCTCAGCAGCGCATTCAAAAAGCGGAATACGAACGGCAAGAGGCCGAAAAGGCCAAAGAAAAAAAGATCATCGAGGCCGAAGCGGAAGCCCAGGCCATCAAGCTGAAGGGTGAAACCCTGCGGGCAAATCCCCAGGTCATTCAATTTGAGTTTGTCCAAAGAATGGCCGACGATATCGAGTGGGGCATACTCCCGAATGATATTTTGCCCCTGATCGACCTGAAGAGGTTCAATCAATAAAACATGAAGATCCACCTCTCGTTTTTAAGTCTCCTGCTTGGGTTGTTTTGTCTGCTCTCTGTAGACCAAGCCCATGCCACAAGTGGCGGCGGCAAGACTCTTACGGATATCCATTTTGACCAACAAAAGGGTGAGATTCGCTACCTGATCAACGATTATGGAGGAAGGGGCTGTCTACCGGAACTCCACAGTTATTCGCTTGCCACGGGAAAAACCACGACTCTCATATCCTGTGATGAACAAGAAAAGGACACCAGCGGAACTGACTATCAGGAAGCAGTCGGCAGATGGGAAAAAATTCGCGAAAAAACCCTGAAAGAAAACGCCATCCCTCTTCGGGAACTAAGTCTGAGCAGCATCGAACTGGACTTTTCCATGAACCCGACTGAACTCAAGGATCAAGACTTCCCGCGCCTGTTGGGAATTCAGATAAGCTCCTTTCAGGATGGCGTTCAGCAAAACACCCTAAACATCGATGTCTGTGCAATCGATAATGACAGTATTTTTTCTTACGACGGCATAAATCTGAAAGGGTTTTCCGCGCCAGATCTCGACATGGTCTTTATCGTCGTCACTGCCATCCAAGTATGCAGAGAATCAGGATATGTCTCTGAGAGCGGTTTCGCCCTTAAAAACATTGATCTTTCCAGTGCCTCATTTCTAAAGGCTCCTTCCGCCACCACGGGACCTGATGATGGAATCCCCGACGATGGCACCGTTACCCCCTCCGAGGGAGGTAAGTATTTCACCATCAATGAGTTCGTAAAAGCAGAGTGGAAAGAAGAAGTTCTTCAGACTTTCCCCACCAAGGAAGAAGTCATGATAGATCAAATATTCGCGCCAATGGTCGACAACCTCACCGAGGAAGGAACAACAGAATACGAAGAACCGTGGAACATTTATGCAGCTGAAAGAATCATATGGGCGGCAATCGGACTCCTTTTTCTCGTTTCGCTCCTCTACCTCTACCTCAAGCATCGAAATTCCATGCGGAAGGCACGAGTGCCTTTGGCTGCCATGCTCGGTTCAGCAATAATCTTCCTTCTGGCAAATACAAACCAGCTGATCGGAAAAGTCGTGAGCAATTTTTATCCCTGCGTACAGGATCCTCACACCTCCTGGCCTTGTTCTGCGGGATGGGATGTTCTCACCATGGCTATCATGACAGGTATATTCATCATTTCCTTGATTCTGGTGATGATCATTATCATAAAAACACCAAACAAGTAAGTCGGTCATTGCCGCAAATTATTGCAAATTCTCCACCTTTCTCCTAAGCTCTTCTTGCTTACTCCTAAACAATTCCCATGGGTATGTTCGACCAGGCCAAGGATCTCTACAAATTACAAAAACAAGCCAAGAAGATCAAAGACGAGCTTGCCAATATTCATATCGAAGCCGTTGAGGGGGGCGTCAAAGTCGTCATCAATGGCGAGCAGCACTGCATTTCGGTCGAGATCAATCACGCCCACTACAACGGCAACACCGACCAAATCGCCAAAGACCTCGTCATCGCCATCAACAAAGCCATCAAGAAATCCCAAGCCATTGCCGCCGAGAAGATGAAGGACATTATGGGAGACATGGGTCTGCCCGGAGCTCAATAAGACTACGGATGACAAATCCGCCGCAACGGACGAATAAACGAATCTTCATCGCTATCATTCGTCGATTTGTACTGCATTCGTAATTCGCACATTCGTACTATTCGTAATTCGTAGAGAGACATGCCACACAACCTCAAAAAGCTCGCCATTACCGTGGCTCTCGTCCTCGTCGCCTTCCCGGCGACGCTCTACTGGATTTATCAGGGCAAATACGAGTCCTATCTGGTCACGCCGGTTGATCACGACTCTTCCGCCCGGGTAAATTTTTCGATTGAATCGGGCGAAACCGCCAGAAGCATCGGCGCGCGTTTGAAAGAATTGGATTTGATCGTGTCCGAATGGGCCTTTTATAAATATGTAAAAGAAACTGAACTCGGCCCCCACCTGGAAGCCGGTAAGTTTATCCTGAAACGATCGCATACCATTCCAGAAATCGCGGCTTTTTTGACCAAGTCGAGAACGGACGAAGTCGCCTTTACCATTCGCGAAGGCTTAACCGTCGATCAGGTGGACCGGCTGCTGGCGGAACAAGGGCTCCTTTCGGCGGGAACTTTTGAAAAATGCGCCCAGGAGTGTGAATATTCCGAATTCTGGTTCCTGGATTCCAAACCGGACACGGCCTCGCTGGAAGGCTACTTGTTCGCGGATACGTACTTTATCGATCCGGAAACGGTCACCCCGCAAAACCTCCTTCACCGCATGCTGCAGAACTTCGACATCAAGCTGGACAGTACCATCAAGTCAAAAATTGCCATGCGCAGCGGCGCCTCTTTTCACGACATCGTGACCATGGCCTCACTGATTGAAAAAGAAAGCAGAAACCCGGAGGAGAAACCGATTGTCTCCGGCATTTTGTGGAAGCGGCTGAAAGAAAAACGCGGTCTGGGCGTGGACGCCACCATCCGCTACGCGGTGAATAAATGGACTGAAGAACTGACCATAGCGGATCTGAATGTTGATTCGCCTTACAACACCAGAAAATACGCCGGCCTGCCTCCCGGCCCCATCAGTAATTTTAGCATGCAGTCGTTCAAGGCCGCCATTGAGCCGGCTGAGTCGGAGTATTACTACTACCTGCACGACGACAGTGGTAAAATTCATTACGCTCACACGAACGATGAGCACAATGCCAATAAAAAAAAGTATTTGAACTAGCATGAGCTTGTTCTCGGCCAAAAAAATTCAGGATCCCGGCCAAAGGAGCGAAGACAATCTCGCTACCGCGCTTTCCGTAGACATGTTTCGCCAAGGAGACAAATTAATTATTCTAGCCCCCATCGGCGGTATTGATATTAAAAACCTGGATATTGTCATCAGCGATGATGTTTTGACCATCACTGGCCACCGACATCAGGAGGAAGCCGTGTCGAAACAAAACTATTTTTCACAGGAGTGCTTTTGGGGCGAGTTTAAGCGTTCAATCGTCCTTCCCGTTCCGGTCGACACCGACGAGGTGGCTGCTTTTTATAAGAAAGGAACGCTGCGTATCGAGCTCCCCATCACCGAAGAAGAACAATCCCGAGTCATTCCTATTCAACTTGGTGGGGAAG
>JAUYKR010000088.1 GCA_030699855.1 bacterium | reverse complement strand
CAATTCAGGGCCAACTCGATCAGATCGAACTTCAGTTCGCCCTGCTCTGCGAGCAATTCGAACAAGCATGGAAGTAGAGGTATGGGGTTGCTTTAACAGGAGGAATCATTAAAATCATCCTGCTCTCTTAAAAAGAGAGTCTTTTTTTCGCCGCCTTAGCTCAGTTGGTAGAGCACGTCCATGGTAAGGACGGGGTCTCGGGTTCAAATCCCGAAGGTGGCTCCAGTAAATAGCGAGCCAAGCGGTCCGAAGCGGATTCCGACGCAGTCGGAAAAGCGGAGGATTTCGAAGGCGAAAAATCTTCGATTTTATCGTCTTCGAAAAGCGCAGGCCCTATTGGTGCTGCAGGTATCTACCTTATTTATAATCTGAGGTATCGCATCCCTCCCAGGTTCTTCACCATCCCTTTTAGCTCCATCATGGTGACGATTTGACCGACCAGCGCGGCGCTGAGCTGGCTGGACACGATCAGTTCGTCAACGGAAAGCGGATCTGACAGCTTTTCGAACAGGAGTTTCTCTTCGTCGGAGTCGAAACTCACTTGTACCGGCTTGGGGCGATTCCAGTCGAGTTCCAAGCGGGCCAGAAGGTCTTCGACCGAAGTGATGGCGTAAGCCCCGTCGGCGATCAGCCGGTTGGTGCCTTTGGATTTCTCGGAGAAGATGTTTCCGGGAAGGGCATAGACTTCCCTGCCCTGTTCCAGGGCAAACTTGGCGGTGATCAGAGCGCCGGACTTTTCCGGCGCCTCTATGACCAGCGTGGCCTTGGACAGACCGGAGATGATGCGATTGCGGGCGGGAAAGTGATAGGGCTTTGGCATCACGCCCAGATCATAGTCGGAGACGATAGCACCGCCGCTTTCCAGCAATTGCTGCGCCAGCTGATAATGAGCCGGCGGAGTGATCAGGTCGACTCCGCTGCCCAATACAGCTATGCCCATGCCACCGGACTCCACCGTCAGCTGGTGGGCCAAGGCGTCCACGCCGTAGGCCAAACCGGAGACGATGACAGCTCCTGCTTTGACCAGGACGGGAATGATGGTGCGCAAAGCCCGTTCGCCATAATGGCTCATGGCCCTGGTACCGACTACGGCGACCAGACAGCCGGCATTCAGCGCCCCCAGATCACCCCGAACATACAGCTTCTGCGGCGGAGAAGAAATTTCGCTGAGCAAATATGGATAGGCGCTATCGCCGGGTTTCAGGCACTGTATGGATTCCACTCTTTATTATATTATGTACTTAAAAACATATCTTGTTTCTTTTTCGAACGCAAGTGTTTTTTTCTTTCACAGGCCGATTCCCCAGGCTTGAAACTGCCTGGCGGCAGCCTGAGGAGAAGGAATTTTGAAGGTAAACAATTCCAGCGGCTTGTCCTTGAGCAACTGTAAATTACCGGGATTCAAGGTTCTGGCAAATTGTATGCCGAGCGCCTTGAGAGCCTCCAGGGCGGCTTCACTATACCTGCCGGAAGGATACGCGTAGGCGATAACCGATATTCCAATTTGAGACTCCAGAAGGGTTTTGGAGTTTCCGATGAAATCGGTGAGGTAGTTGGGGCCGGCGGTGGTCAAATCAGCGTTGTTGTGGAGACCGATTTCCATGCCCCAACTCACCATTTTCTGCAGCTGCGTCCAACTGAGGTAGCCATCCTGGCCAATGAGGTCTGGAATAACAAAGAAAACCCCCTTCATGCCCTTGCCATTGAGATGCTGAGCAACTTGGTAGTGGTCGGCATAGCCATCGTCGAAGGTAAGCACGATAGCGTGCTCCGGCAACTGGCGTACGCCATCCCTGATCTGCTGAACGTCCGAAAAGGTCATGGTAACCACCTGGTGATCCACCAGATAGTCCAGTTGGGTCAGGAAGTTATTGACGGGAAGGGTGAGATTCTCCAGGAAAGATTCCACGTCGTCGGTAACATGATGATAGGTCACGATAGGAAGATCGCTCACCTCAATCGAATGAGGCGCCACCGGTTTTGCCTCCGAAAGGTAGCGTCGGGCCACGTAGCCATCCGCTCCGCTGGCGGTACGAACGTGCACCCAGTCGGGAGTCGTGTACTCGATGACCGCAACTTCATCGCCCTGCTCCAGCCGCTCCATCAGCTCGCTGCCCAAGTCTGGCTCTTTGCGCAAATTCAACCAGGTGAAATCGACGTACTGCGCCTGCGCACCAGAAAAGGATGGATTGGAAGCGGGTGATGTCTCCCCCATGTTCAATTCACGATCACTTAGCTCCATGGATCGCTTCATCAGCTTCCCAATTGAGTTGCGCTCGAGCTGAATATCTTGATTGACGACCTTCACGAAATACAGAACGTAGGCCAGAAAGACGACACAAAAGAGAATGAGGGGAAGCAGATGGGTTTTTTTCATCTTTGAGAATGAACGAATGAATTGAGTGTAACAAAAAGGCAAAAAGCCGCATGCTTTCAAAGATGCGAAATGAGATAATTATGGGGTTGTCATTGAGCTGATCAGGAAGTCTTTTTGGGAGCGAACATCTGAACAAAGAGCTTCTTGAGAGCGTCATAAGCAAACTGAGCCAGTCGCCTGAGGAGTATCCTTTTCTTCCGGATCTCACCAACCGTTTCACTCAGCATGGGGTAGTCCGGACTGCGGAACAAATTACCCTCATACTTTTTCATTTTTTTTTCCAGCTGCTTGATTTCCGAACGCAAGATCAGCTCGATTTTTCGAATCATGTCCGGCGCTGGCGGCAGATTTTGCTCGTCGAAAGTGAAGTTATCATCGCCTTGCTTGCGATCATCTTTTTTTCCCTTATCATCTTTCTTCTGACCGG
>JAUYKR010000049.1 GCA_030699855.1 bacterium | reverse complement strand
ATCACTCCAGTTCAGAAGTGATGGAGGGTTTAGAAGGGCAAGAAGTATTTTGGCTCGATCAAAACGCGCTCGATCCCAAGCAGTTTTTACCGGCGAACAAAAAGATTATCAATGAGCTTAAAAAAAGCAGATTTTGATTTTTGTGTTGTGCTTGGCTTCCGAAAAGAGTAAACTAAAAGTGAACTTTAGATATAATTCCATTTACCGTGGATCAGACCGTAAGCGCCAAAGAACTGCGCTTGAATATGAAAGAAATCAAGGATCGTGTCCTGGAAGGACAGTCCTTTGTTTGGATTTACAATTCTCAGCCCATTGCCGACATTGTTCCGCGAAGGCCCTTTAAGGGGGGAAGGAAGTGGGATATGATGAAGGAATTGGCCAAAATCCGGAAGATGATGAAGAACAAGACCCCTTGTGACGCGGTCGCGTTGGTTCGTAATGAGCGTGATTAATGAAAATCCTAGTTGATTCCAGTGTCTATGTTTCCGCTTTTCTGAACGATGAAAAGCGCAGTTCCATCAGCTGGGACTTTTGCATGATTTTAAAGAATGATCCGAGTCTTGAGATCGTGGGATTTCGTTTAGTGATTTTGGAAGTTCTGAATGTGCTTTTGAGGAGAAATGATTCTGTCACCGCCCGATATGTTTCCCGCTTTTATGCCCGAGCTGTTTCTGGTGAAGTTGAAGATATTGGCCTTGCTCCGCAGCGACTGGTTTTTGAGGCGAGCAAGAAAGTTAAACTAAAAACATCAGATCTTCTGGTTCTGCTCAAGGCTTATGAAAAAGGAGCGATGCTCATCAGCTGGGATGAACAGCTTGTTCGAGAGGGAAAAAAGCTTATGCCTTGCCTTACCCCAAGGGAGTTTTTGGATGAGCTGAGTTGAGGGGCTGAAAAAGGGCCGATTGTGATCACCCGTGTTTGGAGGGGCTATTTTTTTATGATACTCCACACGGAAGCTATCATTTCGTGAAGTTTTTCTGGTCTGAGGTAGGCGACAACTTGCCTGATGAGTTTTTTGTGAATATAGGTTATTTTACCCGTTTTGGCGTAGGAAGTGAGGGGTAACTTGCCCTTGCTGAGGTCATTCTCGGAGACGCGAATCGATTGAGTTCCACCTTTCTTGCTCGAAAGGCCAACAAGAAGAACATCATCTCCTTTTAGATTTTTATTAGAGATGACAATTGCTGGTCGCACTTTGGGTGTCGAAAGATCTGAGTGAGGGAAGGGAACAATCACTACGGCTCCTTGTGTAATCGGATTCATGATAGTTGATTCACTGGTTTAGAATAGAACTCTTGATAAACATCGTCCTCTTTATTATTCCAGAAATCCATGCTTGATAAGCTCAGGAGATTGAAATCCCTCAAATCATCTTTTGATTCTTTCGCTATCTTGACCTCAGCTGGCTTCAGAGTAAGGGTGCTGCCTTTAACTTGTAGTAAGTATTTCTTGAAGCGCAGTTTCCTTCTTTCGGCCACGGGTATGGTGATCTGCCCTTTGGGAGATACGGTGACAAGGTAGGTCATGGAAAACAAACAAAAATGTAAAATTATTTTACGTTTTTACTTTATCACACTGGCTGCTGTCGTTCAAGGCCGTACTTTCGTGAATCGACCGTCATTGAGCATTGCGATCAGTTGGGAAATCCGGTATAATGTTCTGAATGCACCTCAAAATAAAATGAAAAACAAAAAGGCTCTCTTTGTCTTTCAAAAGTGCTTTGCCATCACGATTGTCGTGAGTGTGCTGGCGAGCGCTATTTTTCCTCCAGGGTTTCAGCTCTCAAAAGAGGAGGCTGTCCCTCAGGTAAAGGCGTTTGCGGCCTGTCCGCAGACGATTAATGGCGCTCCCTCCACGGTGTGTGATGTCGACACTCAGTTTTCCATGAGCGCGGGGGCTAACGTCTCCATAGCTCCTGCTGCTGCTCCCTGGAATTTTTCCGTTAATGTTACCGATCCTAATCAGAATTTTAGCATTCTTGTTATTCAAAATGAGCACCCCCTGCATGAGGCAACTAAAAATTATGATGCTTTTGGCATCGCCAATATGGAGGGGGCCGGTAATAGCTCCAACTGGCGTGAAGAAAATCCAGGGAATGTCGCCCTCTGTGTCCCATCGGTATCACCGCTTCCGGACGATACCGAATTCACCGTTACCTGCGGCTTTCCTGCGAATGGTTTTCCGGCTTTTGGTGTTGATCCAGCCGGAGCGTTTTGTTTCCTTCGCGGACAGGGAGAGCTGATTGATACCGATGACGAATTTGACAACGATACCAGCAATGGTGCCGAGCAGGCGAATTGTTTTCTTCTCAATGCTAATAATTCCAATCCTTCGTTTGACGTGGTTCCGGGAGCAAGCCAAACCGTGGTCCGAAATTCGCTGGCGACTCAAGATGTTGATTTTACGGTTACGGTTTCCGATCCGGACGATGGCGATGAGATCACCCTTGCGGAACAGACCGATGCCGGTAATGTGGGAGATTTCACGGCCCCTCCTTTACCACAAGTTTCTCCCGCCACGGTGGACGCCACCTATCGGATTACAGTTGCCATAGACGAAGTAGATGATCAAACCGTGACCCTTCGCGCCACCGACAACTCGCCGGTTGTTCAGGGCCTTACGGATGAAGTTTTGACAGTGGTGGTGAGCGATCCCCCGCCGGGGATTAACGCGACGCTGCAGGCAGGTTCATTTAACTTGCCCATTAGTCCTAACCAGCAGGTTACGGATGTTTTTGTCGGCGCGACAAACAATGGAAATCCCGGTGAGGTAATTGAGATCACCATTGTCTCCGGCCCCGTGGAAGCTGCGCTGTTGGGAGGCGTGAATAATCCTGGTCCACAAGGCGGGGCGGCGAATGACACGATTCGTTTTACGATTCCTCCCAATGGAGCTGGGAATTATGCCGCCCTTGTCAGGGCTACAAATAGTATTAACGGCGAAACTGCTAACGTGACGATCACCGTTTCGGTTGGTGTTACGTCGGGTGGCAGGAGTGTTGTTTCCCACTCCAACGATGACGATGATGATCTCCCAGGAGGAGGGGAAAAGGATCCTTGTGATGATGAAAACATTGAGGAAATTCTCGATGAGTATATCGGGCTGATGAATCATGGTGGTGATTCAGGTCGGATGAAGGAAATAGAAGATCAAATGATTGAGTGCGGGTACAGCATTCCCGGGAATGAGCCCACTGGAGAGCTTCATTCTGAGCCCCCTCCTGAGGGTCCCCAGATTTGTGAAAATGATCCTTGTAGCCAGACTCGAGGTAGGATCAGGGAACTGAGGGATGACAGTCTGCAATATGTCGCGATGTGTAAGGGGGTTGATCCTACTCAGGCTCCAGAATGCCAGAGTTTTGTGGCTTCGTTTTTTGACAGAAGCCAGGCGCTGTTTCAGGAGCTTGCCGACTGTCAGGCTGGTGATTATCCCACTGCTTGTGTACCTCCCGCCGGAGACATGAATGATCTGTGGAAGCGGACGTTTAGTGATGTGGAAAACTTAAATAAGTATCAAGGTGCCGCGCGCATTGAGGACGAGGAGGTAATCCGATTGCGGGTTTTTAATAATTATCTGAACACCTCTCAGCAGACTTTTTCCGAGGTCAAACAGACCGAAGAACAGACCGCTGAGGAAGGATGTGCCAATTGCAATGAGAGCCCTTGTCTGCCCTGCTTCATCGACATGAGGAGAATCTATGCCCTTTGGGATCAGGAGAATCTACTTTTAATGTTTCTAGCCTTGGCCACCACCTCCAGTCCGCCGAATGTGGTGCTGGCCGAACAGATCCGCGAACAGCTGCGGGACATTGCCGAACAAATGAACTTCGAGGCACGCATGATTCGCCTGATGGATGCCCAGTGTCGGGATAAGGCCGCTACCCTCGAGGCTCCCCTGTGCGCGCCATTCGGTATTCCGGAAATTTTTCCGGAGCCCAGAACCTGGGTAGAAGCGCCTTGCCCGGAGTGCCTGCAATTCGCGGGACGGGCGATGGAGATGTACAACGAAAAATATGTTCCGGAAATGCAAAAACTTCGCGATGCCGTGCAACAGGCTTTGGCCGGTGGCATGACTCCCGGACGGATTCTGAGTTCGAAAACGTTTCAGAAGCAGATGGAAAAACTTGACGGTATCATGTCTGATATCGGAACTTTAATTAATCAGTATTTGTCATGCGCCTTTGGCAGAGACGACTGCCCTCAACTTATTGTGCCCGCGGAACCTTTCAAAGTCTGCGAGGAAGTCTGTGAACCCTGGTATCCGAAATTGGAGGAGCAGGTGGAGGCTCTTTGCAGCGACTACGTCCGCCTCCAAAGCATTAAAGATGCCGCGAATGACGACAAAGACGGCAAAAAAAAGCTGGAAGAGTTAAAGAAAGAGCTTGAGCAGGAACTGGAGCAAGAAAGAAGGAGTCTGAATAATGCCCGCCAGCAGAAGCAGCAGCTTCGTAACCGCTTGCGGAACATGGCTCAGCAGGGGGGTGGGAATAGCTTCCAACAGTACGAGCAGAGTGGCTATCAGCAGGATCAGTTTCGACTGGCCCAGCTCAGTCAGCAGATAGGGCAGATGCAGCAAAATCCCAACCTTCTGAACAATCCCCAGTTGAATTCACAACACGAACAGGCGTTGCGGGAGCAGGCGAACATTCAGCAGCGCGTCGATCAATATCAGAATTTTCGGAATGAATTTGCGAATAACCTGGAGGGATATGAGGGTGCCAATGAAAACATTCGTGATATTGAAGAGAGTATTCGTCAGCACGAACGGGAGTTAAGACGGGCCGAGGAGCGATTTGATGACCAGGCTAGACATGAAGCCGAACGGCGTCTTCATCCGGAAAGACAGGAAGCAGAGAAGCCGGGAGCAAATCAAGCCAGGAGGGATGAGGACGCATTAATTAAGCATTATCAGGAACAGCAGGCTAAAATCGGTGATCCCTTTTCAGAAGAGTCGCATTCCCTTGAGCAAAAAATTGAAGAGATACTGGAAAAGCAATCCCAGCGTCAGAAGAAAAACAAAAGAAAGGATAATAGCCGCCTTGAAAATGAAATGAATGATCTGGAAGCGCGGTTTCAAGAGTTAATGGAGGAAAAACAAGCCTGCGCGGATTATCCTTGCCAGACTCCTTCGCATGGAAGTGAATTAGCCAATCATTGTTATTTTTATCCTGACACTAATCCCGATGGGTCTCTGCGCCCCCGTACCGGTGGTCCCCTAGGTGGTCCACAAACCGGTGCAGATCCAGCTGATCCAGGTCAGGGTGCTCCGCAAGGACCCGATCCAGGAGCTGGTGGTGGAGGTGGCGGAACACCTGGCGGAGGAGGCGGCGGAGGGCGGCCGGCAGGTGGTGGTGGAGATGGAAATGGAACGACTCAGACAGGGCCTGGCGACGGTCCTGCCAGACCTGACCTTCCGGATCCCGGAGGAGTTCCCAGTGGTATCCCTGGCGGTGGTTCAGGCGGCGGAAGCACTACCTCCACAGATCCAAATACAGAACTCCTTGGAGGAACACAACAGGGGCAGCCACATGGAGCCGCGCCAGGAACCCAGCCTGCCGGGACCACAACCGGCACGATCACCGGTACCACTACAAATCCTCCCGGCGCTACTTCTCTTCCATCTGGTGGAACCACACCAGGCGGCACCGGCACTGTTCCACCCCCCGGTTCGAGATCTACGACTAGTCAAGATCCCTGTGAGGGTGGCATCGCGAGTCTTTTGAGTCAGGTCAATGCCGAAATTCAAACACTGCTCGGAAGCGCCACCACTCCGCAAGAACGGCAAGAGCTTCAGCGCAAGGTCAGTCTAGCCCGAAGTTTAAGAGCCCAGCTTGCGAACTGTCCCGGCAGCCAACTTCCTTCCGGTTCACAAACTCCTTCACAAATCGGTGGGACTGTCCCTCTGGATTGTGAATCGATTGGCCAGCTGAGAAGCCAACTTGAGGCGCTTGAGGTTGATATTGAGGGCGCTGAAGATGTCGTACAGTCAGGCGTCGGTTCGACGAGCAGAACGCTTCGCCTTGATCAGGAATTGCCTCGATGGCAATCTCAGGCGTCAGCGCTCAGGGCCTTCATCAACGCTTGCGAAGCAGATATAGCCGTGCAGACTATGGAGCGCGAAAGAACCAGAACCGCGCCGGAAAATGCTTTGAGTACAGAAGATCGCTACCCTCATACGTCCCAGCCCACAACTCATACAACGGAGGATGACAAAACGGAGGTTGATATGCCGATCGAGGGTAAGGTTGGGGTTTTGGTCTGCGGTGGTAAATTTTTGGAAACCTATCTGAAGTCCTACGAGCAGCATCTAAGAAGATCTTTGGTGGCCGGTCCTCAGAAGGAGAAGGCTATTCAAAGCCATCTTGAATCCCTCCGAGATCGGCTTGCGAATGAGAGCGATCCCAGCTCACCCATTTGTCAAAACCCGGCCATTGCTTGTGGCATTGGGGCTAGATCCCGAGTCGCGATGTATCAGGAAATGTTGGATTCCGGGCGCTTAAATCCTTCCGAAACGACCAAGGTTGAATCGAACCTCAATTATCTGAATGGATATTTGAGCGAGTTTTGTCCACAAAGGAATCTGTCCTGTTCCGACTTGAAACAGTACGGAGATACTTTGATCCTTAAAAAAGACGAGGTTTCCTCGCGCGAGGAGGAATCTCTCATTCACTATGAAATACAGTGGGTTGAGGATCGTTTGAAGACTATTGGTTGCGGTCAAACGACGATTACCGATGACAGGCCTTTCGCGAATTATCCTCACCTGTTGCCGCCGAAGATAGACTTGAAAGAAACCGACGGGGGAGATGAGACGGTCACGGACGTTGCAGTGCCAGCTGGGACAGTGCCAGGCACAGGATCGCAAACCACTGAGGAGCGTGAGCAAGAACGACTCCAGACTCAACTCAAAAACATGCCGACCGATGCCCGCTTCCGCGTGCTCATTTGTGGCAACCAGGTTCTGAGCAATGAATATATCGACAGCTATGAGCGCTGGGGGAATCGAATGGTGACGGATGGGCATATGAGTCAAGAAACCCTGAATACCCATCTGGAGAATATGCGGGCGCAAATGAATGAGGAAACTACCGAGGATGTTTCTCTTTTCTGTGGTCGTCCCGAACTTGCTTGCGGATTGGCGGCTAGATCCCGCCTGGCTATGGCGGAAGAATCGCTTGGCCAGGAAGGTCTTTCCACAGAGCAGCGCAGTAACATCGAGAGCATGCGCGATGCCTTCAAAGGATTTTTGGAAACAAGCTGTCCGCCACTGGATCCGGCAAAGATGTCCTGCCTGGATCTGTTTGATTACAGCAGGGAGCTGGTGGATAGGCGCAACAGCATGACGACCGAAGAAGATAGGGCCCTTCTCTATTACGAACTCCAGTGGGTCGAGGATGAATTTGCGAAGCGATCGTGCATCTCTGAACTGACCGGAAATGACTGTCCTGACGCCAGCAAGCTGAGTTCATTTCTCCCCGGATTCTACAAAAAGATGCTAAGTCTTGTTGGTTCAAAAAACGCCGATAAAGCGCTCAAGGCTCTCTTGGGCAATCAGATTTCTGACGCTCAATTTTCTGAGCTGAAGAGCGTTCTTTTGTCGGAATAATACTTTTCTTGTATGTCTTTCTTTTCTCTTCTCAGATCGTGCTTCCGCAGTCCGGCCGCAATGCTGGTGCTGATGCTTGGACTGACCATCGGCATGGGTGGCGTGAGCGGCTACTATCTGGCCGCGAATCTTGCCGGTTCCGGCTCTACTGGTTCTAGCTCTTCTGTTCCCTCTCCTTTCCGTGCAACCGCCTGGAAGCACTTCGAACCTGTTTTCAGCGCCATTCCTCAAAACCCCTCTGCAGACTGGTGCGAAGCTTACAGTCCACAATGTCGAGGGGTTAATATTCCTTATAACGCTCAGTACCCTGGAGCTCCCACTTCCGGACTCAGCTCTTTACAGATTTGGTGTCGGGATTTTGATAATCGTTGCTTGACACCGCTGGCGAATGCTGGACTGCCTTATAATTTGAATCTCCCTGTTCCTGGAAGCACAGCCATTGGCCCTGGAGCTATGGGCTACTGGTGCGAAAACGATGCTGAGCCGATCTGCGACGCGTATGAAGGTCAGCGAACGCGTACCCCGCACGGCAGTTATTGCAATAATTATTGGGATACCTGTACTTCCGAACCGCTTCCGCATCCTACGGAAGACCCTCTCTTTGAGGAATACTTTACCCAGCACGGGACTGTCGGATGGGTTCCCGATGAGCGTCAGACGACCGTTCCTCCACCTGGTTATATAGGAAACAATGTTGATCCTTATCTTTTCTTGCCACTAACGCCTACTACTGTGCCTCAAAGTCCTTCCAGCGACTGGTGCGAGGCTTATCGACCCCAGTGTTTGGGCGTCAATGCTCCGGTTGGCGGATTTCCCAATTATAGCGGACCGGTACCTCAGTGGTGTATTGACTTTAACACTCGATGTGATGATCATTTGAGAAGAGCTGGATACCTTGGAGGTACCAGTCTGGCTCCTGCTTTCGGTGGAGATCCCCTTTGGTGCACACAAGAGGCTCATCAGGTCTGTGCTTGGGATGGCCTGGGCCGCCGACGAGTGGTGAACAACAGTAACTGTAATACGTATTGGAATTCCTGCACTTCCGAACCACTTCCTCCCGTGGAGAGAGACCCGACCTTTGCCCATCTCTACCCCCCTCCTAATACCTCTTCTCAATCCACCAGTTCTTCAGGTGGGTCTTCTTCCCAAAATAGCAACGTGAGTACTTCCAGGCCGGAACCTTCGCCAGAGCTTCAGGCGCGTATCGACGCTTTTTTTGCCAATCGTCGTTCTGCATCTGCTCAGACTTCCCAGAGCGCTAGCGGATCCGCTTCCGGACAGGTGTCGACAGATGCGTCAGGTGCCGGATCCTCGGCCCAGGGTTCCGGAGCCACAAGGATCCAGATACCTCGAGAACTTTTGGATTTTACCGCCCATGTTCAGTCACTTTCCGCGGGGGGTGATGTTCAGCCAACTCAGGATTTTGCTCGTCTAAATCGAATAACGGGTCTTGATATTAACTTCGAAC
>JAUYKR010000046.1 GCA_030699855.1 bacterium | reverse complement strand
TGAAAATTTTTAGCTTTGTTGTTGGTGTGAAGTTGCACATTGTTAATCTTTAAAATGTTATTGGAATATCTTTTCATCCATTGTGGATTGTCTAAACCCAGTTTCGTGGGATTAGGGGATGATGGCAGGTACCCCATATATTGGACAGGCATTATGCACAACTGCATGATGGACATGTAGCCAATGTTTCATATGGGTCATTCTCGCATTGCTTCTGAGATCAAGGAGCAAATTATCCATCGGATCCGCACCGAGGGCGTTACCGCAGCCCAGGCTGCCCGGGAGCACGCGGTGAGCCTTCCCACCGTGTATGCCTGGCTCAGAAGGTCCGTGGTTCTTCCCTCCAACACCCTCCAGGTGAACAAGCTGAGGAGGGTTAGGGGGTGGGTTAGCTTGGGGTTTTAGGTGGTCGACATAGGGGTAGGGGTTTGATACATTAGATTCATCACGATGAGAGGACACGCCTAAGGTTTCGTCCGAAGGATAATGCCTCTCCACCTATCGGAAAAGCATCCCTTGAGGCTTCGTCCTTCTGTGGCTCTTTTCGTGTGTCAGGGAAAGTTTTTGTCTGAGTTTATTCATGAATTCCATAAAAAGAGGTCTCAAGTATAACAGATACCTCTAGATCACCTAGATCTGCTGTGAGCCTTGTTCCGGAGTGGGGGCATTGTCCGGATGCGCCTTCCTGATCTCCTGCAAATGCTTCTGAACCGACACTTTCCAGGCCAGTTTTTCAAAGTCCGCCTGCGGCATTTCTTTAGAACCGACAAGGCTCCACTCCCGCTGGACCAGGTCGGAGTTCAGCATTCGATAGATCAGGTAGCCGCCGCCGACCAGGATGATGACGATGCCGATCATGAAGTTGAAGTGCAGGCTCAGATTAAAGGCAAAATGAACCAGGGCGGCGAAAACCAAGCCTTCGAAAATCTTCTGCGATTTATAGCTGACCTGAGTTTTCAGATGAAAAATCTTGTGCAACCACTGGGGCAGGGCGGGGGCATGGGTTTCAATCTTTTCCATATGCAGGATCGACTCGGAGAATTTGGAAATGCCGTAGTAATAGCCAAAGATGGCGGAAAAGACGGTGTGTCCGAGCATGGAAATCACTGACCGGCCGATGATGACGTTGGCCAGGCCGCTGCTGCCGTTGGTTTGCAGATAAATAATATTTTCCAAAAAGGCGAAGGAGAGGGCGACAATAATGCTGAACTCGATGGCATTGGCTACATTTTTAATTTTGTGATCATCGAACAGGCGGACGATGAGGTGCTTGGAATACTCCTCCAAAATAGCCAGAATGAAGGTGGTTCCGATGACCCCCGGAGGGATATGGAAGGGGGTAAAGGCGCGCAGGGCCAGATCGATGACGAGGAGAATCAGGAGAAGAATTCCAGCGGCTCCAAAATTTAAAGGCTCGGAGAGCAGCGCTTTTAGCGTATTTTTGAAGGAGTCTTTGGTGAACAGGGAGTAGAAAATGGTGAATCCTCCGATGATTACCACAAAGGAGAGTCCGAGAGTCAAAAAAGCGATGATAATTTGAATGGCGCTTACTAGGCCTTGTTCGCTCAAAAGAGTGCTCAAGTACTGTGTGCCAAGGCCGGGAGACCAGTTCAGGTAAGCATATTGATAGAGAAACAGGGGAATGACCGAAAAAATTCCGATAAAGAAGGTATCGCGGACAATGTCCGGATGAAGGGCTTTTCTGTTCTGAAAGCGGAAGATAAAGTACCAAAATAGCACGGCCGGCAGCGCGTAAACGGCAAAGATCAGGACTTGGCGAAGGGTGATGTCGAGGAGGGGCACGGTCTACGAATTACGAATGAAATGCGAATGCACGAATCAAAATTCGGGAGTATCTCGTCATTATAGCAGAAAATCCTGCTTTTTTCCAGCTTGGCAAGGGCTGGATAGGGCTTCTGCGGCTTTTTTTTTCAGAATTGAGAATAGTTCTGACATTTCTGGTGAGATGGGTCAATGAGGAGTCGTTGACGGTCTTTATCTTGGGGTTTAGCGTGATATGGCACACAAGATATGGGGTATGAGATGAGTGATACTAGACGTTTTGTTTTGATAGTGTTGTAAGAGCTTTTCTGTGGGGGGAAAGCGCGTTTGGTGTCCTCATTGCTCATTATCTTCTTTTTTTATGTCTCCACTTACCAAGGTTCGCAAGCGCAACGGTGATGTCGTCGATTTCGACCTCGTCCGTATTCAGAATGCCATTCAAAAGGCGGCCGTGTCTGTCAGTCAAAAGGATTTAAACTTTGTCATTCCCCTCAGCCGGGCGGTGGTGGATTTGCTGGAACAGCGTTTTTCCGGTCAAGAATATGCAGAGGTGGAAAAGATTCAGGACACGGTGGAGGAAGCCCTGATGAAAGAGGGCTTGTATGAAATCGCCAAGGCTTACATCCTCTACCGCGAGCAGCAAACAAAGAAAAGAGAGGAGGAGTTGCTGACGAAGATGGAGAAGCATGAGCTGATGGTGACGAATCGGGTTGGGAAATTGGTTCCTTTTGAAACCAACAAGCTGGAAGCGGCTATCGCTCACGCCATCAAGGGCTATGAAGATGTCATTGATCCGGCTGAGGTGGCAGAGGCCACCAAGCGCAACATGTTCGACGGAATTAGTACGGCCGAAATCGATAAGGCGGCGATTATGACCATGAAGGCAAGAATCGAAAAAGAGTCGGCTTATGCCTACGCCACCGCCTGCATGTTCCTCAATGGTGTTTACAAGGAAGTTTTGGGAGAAGACGTGGAATGGAGCGTCTTTAAAAAACGCCACGGCGAACAGTTTAAAAAGAACGTCCAGTTTGGAGTAGAGTGCGAGCGAATGGGAGAGGCGCTGCTCGAGTACGATTTGGATGACCTGGGATCCTATATGGATCCCGAACGCGATCGCCTCTTTACCTACCTTGGCATTCAAACTCTCTACGATCGTTACTTCATCCACGTGGAGGGACGACGGATAGAAACCCCCCAATACTTCTGGATGCGGGTGGCCATGGGCCTAGCCGTTCAGGATGAAAATAAACAAGAGCGAGCTAGGGAATTTTATGACATCTTGTCCCAGCTCTTGTACGTGTCTTCCACGCCAACGCTCTTCAATGCCGGAACCAGGCATCCTCAGCTGAGTTCTTGCTATCTGTCCACCGTCCAGGATGATCTGGGACATATCTTCAAATTTATCGCTGACGACGCGCAGTTGGCCAAGTGGGCCGGCGGACTCGGCAATGACTGGACAAATATCCGCGCCACCGGCGCTCACATCAAGGGTACCAATGGCAAATCCCAGGGGGTTATTCCTTTTCTTAAAATCGCCAACGACACTGCCGTTGCCGTCAACCAGGGAGGAAAAAGAAAAGGGGCCATGTGCGCCTACCTGGAGTGCTGGCACCTGGACGTGGAGGACTTCCTAGACCTTCGCAAAAACACCGGCGACGAGCGCCGACGTACCCATGATATGAACACCGCCAACTGGATTCCGGATCTGTTTATGAAGCGTATTGAACGCGATGAGGATTGGACCTTGTTTTCTCCCAACGAAGTGGGAGATCTTCACGATCTGTATGGGAAGGCCTTCGAGAACCGATATATGGAATACGAAAAAATGGCCGACAAGGGCGAAATAAAGTGCTTCAAGCGGATGAAGGCGACGGATCTGTGGCGCAATATGCTGACCATGTTGTTCGAAACCGGCCATCCTTGGATCACCTTTAAAGATGCCTGTAATATCCGTTCACCTCAGGATCACGTGGGGGTGGTCCACAGCTCCAATCTGTGCACGGAAATAACCCTGAACACCTCTGCCGAAGAAACGGCGGTCTGCAACCTCGGCTCCCTTAATTTGCCCCGACATATCAAGAACGGCCGTCTCGACCGCGATCTGGTTGAGCGGACGGTTTCGATTGCCATGCGCATGCTCGACAACGTGATCGACATCAACTATTACCCTACCAAGGAGGCCAAGACTTCCAATCTCAAACACCGTCCGGTGGGACTGGGGGTAATGGGTCTTCAGGACGCTCTCTATATGCTGGACCTTCCCTTCGACTGCGAACAGGCGGTACAGTTTTCCGATGAGTCGATGGAGGTGGTGGCCTATTATTCCATCAAATCTTCCTGCGAACTGGCCAAAGAGAGGGGGACTTACTCCACGTACAAGGGTTCCAAATGGGATCGAGGCATCTTCCCTCAGGACACCATCGACCTGCTGGAAAAAGAACGCGGTCGCAAGGTGGATGCTCCCCGTGACGAGCGCCTGGACTGGTCCAGCCTGCGCAAGATGGTGGTCAAGCATGGTATGCGCAACTCCAATTGCATGGCCATCGCTCCTACCGCCACCATTTCTAACATTTCCGGCGTTTTCCCCTGTATCGAGCCGATTTACAAGAATATGTACGTCAAATCCAACCTCAGCGGCGAGTTTACGGTGGTTAACGCCTACCTGATCGAGGACCTCAAAAAGCTCAAGCTCTGGAATGATGATATGTCCGAATGCATCAAGTACTACGACGGCAGCATCCAGCAGATCGAGGAGATTCCGGAGAAACTGCGCAGCAAGTATAAGGAGGTGTTCGAGATCGACCCGATGTGGGTTATCAAACACGCTTCCGCCCGCGGCCGCTGGATAGATCAGAGCCAGTCAGTCAATATCTTCGTCCGTGGAGTTTCCGGCAAGCAGCTCAGCGACATCTATATGGCGGCTTGGAAAAAGGGTCTCAAAACAACGTATTACCTGCGTAGTTTAGGGATCTCCCAGGTGGAAAAATCCACCGTCAACGCTTCCAAGTACGGCTTCACTCATAAGCGCGATCTGGGCTCTTCCGCCGCCAAGCCTCGTTCAGTCGATACTCCTGTGGCCGCTGACGCAAAGGCGATGTGCAGTATTTTGAACGGACCGGAGTGTGAGGCGTGCCAGTAAAAGAATGAAAAATGAAGAATCAAAAATTGAAAATGTGAAACCGAAAAACAAATATTATTCTTAATTCTTAATTTTTCATTCTTATGTCCAGCACTGCCACGGTTCAAAAGAAGTCCGTTTCTCCGGCTGCTCCCGGAAAAGAAAAGGGTATTAGCAGCAAGGCGAAGGAAATTCGCAACAGTTTCTACGGCGATTTTAAAATGACGAATACGAGGCCGAAGGTGAATGATAGCAGGATCATCAACGGTGAGGAGGGGGACGTGGTCCAGCTGTCGCCGATGAAACATCAGTTCGCCTGGGACGCTTACAAGGCTGGCAATGCTAATCACTGGTTGCCGGAGGAGATCTCCATGCAAAAGGACATTGAACTGTGGAAGTCCAAGGATTTAACTGATCACGAACGACGGGCCATCAAAATGACGATGGGATTTTTTACCACTGCCGATTCGATCGTGGCCAACAATCTCGTGCTGGCCATTTACAAGCACATCAGCTCTCCGGAGTGCCGGATGTACCTGCTCCGCCAGGCTTTTGAAGAAGCGGTTCACACCCACTCCTATCAGTATATCGTCGAGTCGGTCGGTCTGGACGAAAGCGAGATCTTCAACATGTACCGCGAGGTGGAAAGCATCTACGACAAAGATATGTTTTCGGTCAGCCTGACCGAAGGAGTGCTTGCCGATGGCTTTACCACTCGCAGCGTGGAAGGGGCACAAAAATTCTTGGAGAATTTGGTGATTTTCTACGTGATCACGGAGGGTATTTTCTTCTACTCGTCCTTTCTGATGATGCTGAGCTTCCAGCGCCAGAACAAAATGACCTGCACGGCCGAGCAATTCCAGTACATCATGCGTGACGAGTCCATGCACATGAACTTCGGCATCGACATGATCAACGCGATCAAAGTTGAACAACCGGAGTTGTGGACTGACGCGTTTGAAGCCAGGGTGTATGAGCTGGTAAAGAAAGGAGTGGAGCTGGAAATCATTTATGGAAACGATGTTATTCCGCACGGAATTCTTGGACTTCATCCCGATTCCATCCGCGAATACGTCCAGCATATCGCTGATCGACGATTGGAGCGCATTGGCCTCAAGGCTATCTATGGTTCAGATAATCCTTATCCGTGGATGAGCGAAGCGATTGACCTTTCCAAGGAGAAGAACTTCTTTGAGACCAGAGTCACCGAATATCAAACTGGTGGGACATTAGAATGGTAAGACGGCCTGTCCGCCGTAGGTGGAGAGGGACGTTGGAGTGGTAATTACTCATACCAGATCCGATACACCGCTCCGGCGTAGTCGTCGGAGACCAGCAGTGATCCATCCGGCATCTCTTCAATGTCCACCGGGCGGCCCCACTGGCTATTTCCCTCAACCCAGCCTTCGGCGAAGGGCTCGTATGAGATGGCTTTACCCCCCTTCAATCGAACCAGAGTCAGGCGGTAGCCGATTTTGGGAACGCGATTCCAGGAGCCGTGCTCGGCGATGAAGATCTGATTTTTATACTCATCCGGAAACAGGTTTCCGGTATAGAACCTCATACCCAGGGCGGCTACGTGCGGACCTAAAACTTGTTCTGGCGGCGTGAATTCATCACAACTTCGATTCGTGTAGGTTTTGTCTTCCAGGTCGCCCTGGTGGCAAAAGGGGTAGCCGAAGTGTTGACCGTCTTTTGTCACGCGGTTCAACTCATCTCCAGGCTGGTCATTGCCGAGCCAGTCGGGGCCGTTGTCGGTAAACCAAAGTTCCTTCGTTTGCGGATGCCAGTCAAAGCCGACGGTGTTGCGGATG
>JAUYKR010000038.1 GCA_030699855.1 bacterium | reverse complement strand
TATCCGGTGTGGGGAGGGAGGATGATCGTGACCCGCTGGGAGCTCCTCAAATCATTTTTTCTGGCACCCCTGATCAGCTGGAATCTCCGGCGATACTTCAGATGGCTTCTGAGCAGGTATCAGGTGAAGGGTTTGTATTGTCTTTCTTTGAACGAAAAACTTTATCTGTCGCCGTACGCAGTTTCCAAGGGAGTACCCGTGACCTGGGTGGAGCATCAGGAGATCCGAAATTGGCTGGTGAAGAGTCCCTGGCGGAAGCGATATCAAAAAAACGCGAAGCAGGTCAAGATTATTCCGATCAGCTCAAAGAACAGAAGGCAGCTTTTGGAGCAGCTTCATGTTCCTTCACAGAATATTGTTGATATCGTGAATGGAGTGGATGTGCAGGAACTTGCCAGTCTCAATCGGGACACTCACCCGGGACTCATCCTGACCGTGGCAAGGTTGATCCCCAAAAAGGGCGTGATGGATTTCCTTCTTGCCGTCAAACCGCTCCTCGAACAGGACAAGGGGAGGGAGATTATCATTGTCGGGGAGGGTCCAGAGGAGCCACAGCTGAAGAAATTTGTCAGCGAGAGCATTCAAAGTGACAAAATACGTTTTATGAGTTTTCTCAAAAAAGAGAAATTACATGATCTCTTGGCAATTACCGATGTTTTTGTCATTCCATCCCGAGACACTTCAGAAACTTTCAGTCTTTTGGCTGCGGAAGCCATGGCTTCCGGCTGCAAGGTCGTTGTCACCACGTGTTCTGGCATCGCCGACTATCTTCACAGCGGCAAGGATGCCTTTCTCTGCCTACCCCAAAGACCGGAAGATCTTCGGAGAAAGATCGAGCTAGCTCTGGACGCGCCAGAAGACATTCGGGAAGAAGCGAGGCGCACGGTGCGCGCGAAGTTTAATATTAAGGACATGTTAACCTCTTATCAAAACCTTATTTTGAGAACTCATGAGTAAGCTAAAAATCTTAGCTCTCGATCAGGGCGAACATGTCGGCGGAGCCGAGATCTTTTTTTCGGAAATTCTTAACAGAGCTTCTTCGGATTATGATATTCACTTGGTCACCGCCGGAGGGGCGGAATATTTGTCGAGTTATGCTCACTGCTCAGTGATTATCCACCAGATTGAACTGCCGCGATTGAGACCATTCAGTATCAGCACATACTTCAAGTACCGAGGAGCTCAAAGAAATCTTCAGAAGCTCATCGAAGAAACCAGCCCGGACCTCATCCTCTCCAATACCGTTCGCACCCACTTGCTTATTTCACCTGTGGCCAAGCGACTGAAGGTGCCACTGATTTGGATGGCAAATGATCTGACCTTTCCCAGATTTTTCCTTAAGCGATTTCTTAAATATCCCAAAGCCATTATCAGCTGCTCCGGCTACGTGCAAGATTATTATCGAGGTTTCACTGGTAAGCGTGACATAAGCCTTCACACCATCTACCCCTACGGAATAGACGAACATCAGTTAAAAAGCATCAGTTCAATCAAGAAGCGGCCCATCATTGGTATGGTCGGTAGGTTTATCCCCTGGAAAGGGCAAGAATTGTTTATTAGAGCCGTTGCTGAATTGAGCAAGAAATTTCCTGAGTACCGCTTTGAAATTATCGGACAGCCCTATAGGGGCAATTCCAAATCTGAATCCTATTTTCGGCATTGCCATCAGCTTATTCGAGAGTTGAACATCGATTCTTTGCTAACGATCCATCAGTCTGTTCCGGATGTTTTGGAAGCTATCGCTTCTTGGGAGGTTCTCGTCCATTGCTCGATTGAACCCGAACCTCTTGGGCGTGTGATCCTCGAGGGCATGAGCGCTGGCTGTGCGGTGGTTGCATCCGATCAAGGTGGGCCCAGAGAAGTTCTTGACCAGGGGCGAACAGGAATGTTGATCGACGTGCATGAGCAGGGTGCTCTGGCTCGTTGCCTTCGAAGGCTAATATCCGATAGCGATGAAAGAAGATCTTTAGGGGAATCGGCGCTACAGGAAATCAAAAAAAATTACAGTTGGGATAAAGTCATCTCCGCATTTAGAAAGGCTTTAGAGTGATTTAGGAGAGGGAATGGTGGGCGATTCAGTCCGCCTTAGGCAGAGAACCTGCCTGTCGTCAGGCAGGCCTGAGACCTCGACATTATTCCGTCCGCCTAGGCGGACGGGTCGCGCTTTAAAAGTTTTTTGAGAAATTCCCTTCCTTGTCCAGACTTAAAAAATCTCTCTCTAATTATTGCCTCTGCTGCCGTCTGAAATTCTTCGTGATAGACGAGTTTCCATGGACCTCGGTTTTTGGTATATCGAGAAAATATATTACCAAGATTGTGATACCTTATGCGAGCCTCAAGGTCTGTAGTATGGCCTTTATAAAGAACACCCTTTGGGTTTTGTATAACGTAAGCGAAAAACATTGAAGAATTAAAGTGGGAATGGTGGGCGATTCAGGATTTGAACCTGAGACCTCGACATTATCAGTGTCGCGCTCTAACCAACTGAGCTAACCGCCCGAAATAAGAAAGTAGACAGGGAGACCTCGACATTATTCCGCCTGCGGCGGATCGCGCTCTAACCAATCCGCCTGGGGCGGACTAACCGCCCGAAAGACAGCAAAAATAGTATAAGAAGGGGGGTGGTAAAAGCAACCCCTTTACTCCAATTCGTACGTTTCTCCAATACTCGGTAAAATCACTTCTGCCCCCTTGTAAAAGCTCTGAATTCTTTTGGCGAAGGCCTGGCGGGATGATTCTTCTCCGTGAACCAAAAAAATCTTTTCGAGACCTTTGATGTTCCTGACATAATCATCCAGTCCATGCATGTCGGCATGGGCGCTGAGTGATTTGAAAACAACGATATCCGCGTTTACTTCGTAATCCGCTCCGAGAATGGAAACGATCTTCTTTCCCTCCACGAGCTTCCTGCCCAGGGTTTGTTCCGCCTGGTAGCCGACAATCAAAACCGAATTGCGATGATCTTCGATGTTGGCCTTGAGGTGATGGCGGACACGGCCGTTTTCGCACATGCCGGAACCGGCGATGATAATGCAGGGGCCGTTGACGAAGTTGATCTCCTTTGACTCCTCGACTGATTCGGTAAAGCGCAGATTGGCAAAAGAAAACACCTTCTTATTGCGCTTGGCGCGCTTCCTCATGTCGTCATCATAGTACTCCGGATGTTTTTCAAACACTCTGGTGATTTTGGTCGCCAGCGGGCTGTCGACAAAAATAGGTACAGGGGGGATGATTTTTCGATGAAGCAGGTCTTCCAGTCTCAGAATCATCTCCTGCGTCCTCTCCAAAGCAAAAGCGGGGATGATGACCTTTCCGCCGCGGCGAATGGTGCGATTGAGGGATTTTTCCAGGTCGTCTTCAATGTCTCCAACCCGTTCGTGCTCGCGGTCTCCATACGTGCTTTCGATGATCAGATAATCAGCCTCAGAGACCAGTTCAGGATCACGAAGGATTGGCACATTCGCGCGTCCCAAATCACCGGTAAAGACGACTTTCTTTTTTCCTTTTCTCGTCTTAACCCAGAGCACGATGACGGAAGAACCCAGCACATGTCCGGCGTCGAAAAAACTTGCTTTAACCCCATCGATGACCTGAAAGGCCACTCCGTATTTTTTTCCGACAAAGTGCTTAAACACTTTTTCCACGTCTTCCTCGTTGTAGAGCGGCTCTTTTTTCTCCAGCTCCTTATCTCTTCTCTTTCGGAAGTAATGCTCATCTTCCTGTTGAATGTGGGCGCTGTCGAGCAGCATGGGGTAGACGAGATCCCTGGTGGCCGTCGAGCAAAAAACAGGGCCGGAAAAGCCATCTTTACTCAACTTCGGAAGCAAGCCGGAATGATCAATGTGAGCGTGGGAAAGAAGGACAGCGTCTATTTCCCTTGGGTCAAAGCCGAAGAGACGGTTCTTTTGGTTTGCCTCCTCTCGCCTGCCCTGAAACAGCCCGCAGTCCAGCAATATTTTTGATCCATCTGAAGTGTGCAGGAGGTGTTTGCTGCCGGTGACCTCACCGGCGGCGCCATGAAAGCTCAGCGAAAAAGGGGAATTGGCCATGTGGCTTCTTCTAAGGTAAACTTATAATTGTTTCTGATTCTATTTTCTCACGTTTCACTCTATGACAGAAGACGTTTTTGCCGACGAGCCTTCGATGGGGGAGGATCCGACGGTCGGAAGCTCGATGGGGAGGGGGCATGCTGGTCAGGCTGGCGCTGGATCCAGTCAAGAGCTCCTGGCTAAAAAAATAAAGGGCAGGTCGAGAACCTTTTTTGTGGACCTTAAAGAAAGTTCCAACGGAAAATTTGTCAAAATTTCCGAGCTCTCCCGTGGCGGGCAGCGCTCCACTATTATGTTCGATGAAGAAGATCTGGATGCCTTCCTCGAGGCTCTTCAGGACATCAAGAAGGCCCTATAAAAGGGCAGGGAAGCCCGCCTTATTTTTTCCACAGCCAGGAAATGCGCTCCAGTTTGGTGTCGTGGCAAAGGAGCAAAAAGATTCTGCTGACCGTGACCGCCGTGAACATAGAGATAACAATACCGATGGCCAGGTTGACGGCGAAGCCGCGAATGAAGCTGCTGCCGAAATAATTGAGAATGCCGCAGGTGATCAAGGTGGAGACGTTCGAGTCCAGAATGGAGCTCCAGGCCCTTTCAAAACCATCGTGAACCACACTCACGAAGGATTTTCCGGCACGGAACTCTTCCTTCATTCGTTCATAGATGAGAATGTTGGCGTCGATGGCCATGCTGATGGAGAGAATAAGACCGGCGACTCCGGCCAGAGTTAGGACGATCGGATTCACCAGCACCGAAAAGATGAAGTACACGCCGACGATGCTGAGGGTGAGAAAAATACACTTGGCAAAAAAGTCGATTTTACTTTTAAACAGTCTCAGCGCAAAAGCGATCCACAATACGAACGTGAAGAGAATGGCCAGCGCCGGAGAAATTTCCGACTGGATGACAAAGACCAGCAACAGTCCGTAAATCAGCAGCGACAAGCAGGCCAGCACTCCCAGGAAGCGGTAGTAGAGGATCATGAAGCTGGCCAGGAGCAGGAAGCCGATCAATCCGGCCTGAATGCTTTTTTCCAAAGACTGCTGACCCAGCGATGCGCCGATGGTCAGCTCATTCGGTTTTTTCAAGGGGGCTGGAATTGAGCCGGCATTCAAGCTTCTGGCGAGTTCATTGGCTTCTTTCAGGGCCAATTGGGGATTAGGCTGCCCCAGAGTTATTTGGGCGTTGCCTCCGGCAATTTTTTCTTGCACCGTGGGCGAAGATATAAATTCTCCACCGACGAAAATACCGATCGGTTTGCCGATATTCGCCTCCGTAAGTTCTTCAAAGAGCTTAGCGCCTTCGCCATTAAAGGTAATGGCTACGTACGGGCGATTGTTGGTTTGATCGTAAGCCACGCTGGCGTGCTTGAAGTAGCGTCCGTCCAGCTCGGTCTCCTGCCAGGGGTCTGGTACGGCGTTGAACCAGACGCGTTCGACCGAATAGATTTTTTCCTCGCGGACTCGCCTGAGCAATTCATCCGCCTTTGTCTGAGCCTCTTCTTTGCTCAACTGGCTGTCGCATCCGCTGGCGCCCTGGTAGCAGACCTGAAGAGCGGAATATTTAAAGCGAAGATCATCTGGGTTCTTCAAGTCGATCAGCTTGATAATGTGGAAGCCGAACTCGCTTTCCACCAGTTCGGAAGTCGTTTCACCAGGTTCTAGAGCCAGAGCTGCTTCGCGGTAGGCCTGGACATAGGTGCTGGGGACGGCATAACCCAAGTCGCCTCCCTTTACTGCCGAACCTTCATCTTCGGAATATTCCTGAGCCAGTTCGGCGAAGCGGAGGGGATCAGTTTGTAATTCCTGCAAAACCTTCTCCGCTTGTTTACGGGCCTCATCTTTCTTTCCCTGCAGCTCTTCTTGCCCCTCTACGGTCGCGTTTACAATTCCCCCTTCGGCCGTGTTGCCTTCCACTTGGAGAGTTGGAGTGTCCGTCTGTGGAGCTTTGATCAAAATGTGCGCGGTGTGAATTTGAGGCTCATCTTCCTCGCTCACGCCCATTTTCTCA
>JAUYKR010000025.1 GCA_030699855.1 bacterium | reverse complement strand
AACAAAACCTGCGTGGTCGAAGCCGCGTCAGTCACCACCAAATTGATCCCAGCGAAGAGAAAATTGGAGCTGTGGTGATCAATGTTCACGTGCCGCTCCTTGTTGGCGTAAATATTGGGGTGTTTGTCCTGAAAGCCACTGAGTTTGGGGTCGGCGGTATCGAAGCTGAAGACGAGATCATAGCGACTATCGTCGATCTCGTGGATTATCTGATCGGTTCCGGGCAGGAACAGCAAACCCTCCCCGGGCTTGTTGGAGGAGCAGATGTCGACATCCTTGGCCAGGCCCTGGAGATACCAAAACATGGCCAGCGCCGAGCCAAGCGTATCCCCATCGGGGTTCTTGTGAGCAATCAGGAGGATCTTTTTGGCTCCGGCTATTTTTTGTTTGATCTGTTTGACGAGCGCTTCGTCCAGCTGAATCATGGGAATGTACCAGAAGAATGATAAGGGGCTAGTATGACTCACCGTCAAAACTCGAGCAAGCCGCTACACTTGCACTTTTGTAAATGTTATTGGATTGTATAATTCCCTTTACCTTACATGGACCCGAGTTCAGGAGGGATGGTATGAAATGACGAAGCGAGGACAGTTTTCACGATAGTCGCTCACAAAAGAAAATGGTTACCGTACTTTTCCGCAGCGAGTCATTTCATACTATTCCTCCTGAACTACCCCACCCTTTTCCTCACCATCTTCACCACCGTCTCCACGTGGTGGGTGTGGGGAAACAAATCAATCGGCTGAATGGTCTGAATTTCGTAGCGCTGGCGCTGGAAGTCGAGGAGATCTCGAGCCAGCGTGGCGGGATTGCAGGACACGTAGATCACCTGCTGCGGCATCAAGCTGATCACCTTACGGCGGGTTTTGTCCGCCATGCCCGCCCGCGGCGGATCCAGAATCATCAGGTCGGCGTGGAGGTATTTGTTGCGCTCCAGCAGAAGAATTTTACCGACATCCCCGCAGCGATACTGGCAGTTGGCCAGGGTGTTGATGCGCGCGTTCTCATTGGCGTCGTCAATGGCTTCCTGCATCAGTTCCATGCCAATCACCTCCCGGGCCTGGCGGGCCAGAAACTGGCCGATAGTTCCGGTACCGCAGTAGAGGTCGAGCACCTTTTCATGGCCTTTGAGGTCGGCCAATTTCTTGACCGTCTCGTACAGCTGCTCGGCAGCCAAAGTGTTGGTTTGGAAGAAGGAAAACGGAGAAATTTTAAACTGCAAGCCTCCCATCTCTTCCAAAATGTAATTGCGGCCGAAGAGCAGCTCTACTTTTTTATTCTCATGGCCGACATAAGTGATGGCTTTGCCAAAATTCACGGTGTGAAGAACACTTTGCAGCTTGTCATCCAAAGCATCGTGAAGCTCTTCGGCCAGGTGCTTGTTGATCTGATGTCCCGGACGGGTAACGAAGTTGATCATCCACTCGCCGGTTTTGACCCCCCGACGGAGGATCAGAAATTGCCAGAAGCCATCGGGCTTTTTGACAAAATCAAACGGCTCCAGATCAACCATGCGCACGTAGCGGCGAATGATGTCGAAGATCTGAGGCAGCTGAGGATCGAAGATGTCGCAGGACTGAACCGGAATAATGGAATTAAACTTCCCGCGCTCGCGAAAACCAAAATCGACATGACCATCGGCGTTATGGCCGAAGGAAAGCTCAATTTTGTTGCGGTAAAACCAGGGGTCCGGAGACGGTATGATCGGTTCAATCTTGGGGTTTGCCAATTTGGCAATGCGCTCGAGGGTCTCTTTAACCTGCCCCTCCTTCACCTCCAGCTGCTTTTCGTAGCTGAGGTTTTGCCACAGACAGCCGCCGCAGGACGGTTTCTTTTCATTGATCATCTTGGTGGTGGCGAAGTAAGGGCATTTGGGCTCGACGGCATCCGGGGATTCCTCCAGAACCTCTTCGATTTGTCCTATGACGTACTGAGGTTTTTTTTCGGTCACTAAAACTTTGACCCGTTGTCCCGGCAAACCGCGCTCGACAAAAACGCGAAGTTTTGGCAAATTCGCATCCACGGGAGGGACATCGTACAAGGCCATCCCGTAGCCGCCGAGGACGAGCTTTTGGACGGTGACTTCTATGACTTCTCCCTTGCGAATAGCGCGAACAGCGGGAGCGCGTTCAGGTCGGTTCTTCATGCAAACAAACAAAACTGCTGGAAACAGTAAGGCTCCTCGGAATCCGAGGAGATCAGGAGATGGCTGATGAAACTGATGAAAAGAAAAACGCTATTATAAGCGCTTTAGGCAGGATAGTTATAGCAAAGAGCTGGCGGGATGGCAAGTTGGTTCGGCTTTTGAAGCTTTTTTCGGGAACATCCATTGCTTCAATTCCCTCCAGACAAATGGGAAAAGGAATCGGAGAGCCGCGTTGGGGCCATATAGCTGAAGATCCTGAGACAGGGTTTTCTCCCCATCCGCCTCCTGCTGAGTGCGAATTTCATCCGTATGCTGCTGCCAAAATTTCGCGAAGTGCTTTTTTCCTTTTAACACATTCCACCCCATCCTGCCCAGTATTCGCACGAAGTCGCTGATCGGAGACTTTGTCTCTCCCACGATCAACTGCCTATGCCTCGCAAGGATCTCTCGTAATTCCGGCCAATATTTTCGAAGGAATCTGGGATGGAAAAGCCAGTGAATATGCTTCTTCTGCATGAAGATTTCGAGCATCAGCTTCATCATCTCCGCGTCTTCCCCGGATTTTTTAAACAAAACATCCACCAGATCTCCCAAAATTTCCTTTCGGTAAGGATGCCACCATCTGGGATTGTGAATCCTCACCCCCTCCACTTTGCAATCTCCATCCTCGGCCAGAAGTCCTCCTTCGAGCATCATATTGGCATCTGCCTGAAGAAAGACCTCAGCAATCCTTTTGCTGCCACTTCCCTGTTCCTGGATGATGTGATCCAACAAAAGTGCTTCCCGAAGTGCTTCTGTGATTCCCTGCCCATAAATGGGGTTTCTTTTTTTGTGAGCATCTCCGACCCACACCATGTTTTCTACTCTTTTTTTCATTTCTTCGACCCTTCGGCGCACGTTTGCCGTCGCCGCCCAGGTATTTGGGGAGCCTACCATATCTGCGTCTTTAAGCACCCGGAACAGAACGTCATCACCAAGATTCTGAAGATAGCTCCGAATTCCTTCCTCGTCACCAGATTTTTGAGGCGGTGGAGTATCTCCGGATCCCCCCATCAGGAGGACCCACCCTCCCATCTCATGCTTCACCAGATAGGCAGCCCGATGATTTCCTTCCTGTGAGCGCTTCATAATAAAGATGAGTTTATCAGCCGGCTCTTCTAATTCCTGAAGGCGAGTATGCTCAAGAATAAGCGCGGGAACTTCTGCGCCACTGATCTCATCGTTGAGGAGCAGCCGCCGGAATGTGGTTTCAATTTCACTAATTGTTGCTGTACTTCGTTCCGGGAAAAGCCTCAGCCATGTTTCTTTTATCTGCGCCTCCAAACCGGAGGAAAAACGAACTTCCTGCCGGACATAGACCAGCTTCGGATCAACCCTTTCTTCCTCTGGTTCCGGATAGCCTCTATTAGCAAGCATGTTGAAGGTTTTGCTATTGCTACCGGAAGCATCGACGAGAAGCTGAACATTCAGGTTGCTGCACTCTTCAGAGACTTCACCAGCCTCCCCTGAGCAGTCAAACTTGACACCCGTGATCCGGTTCCGTTCGTCATCGACGATTAAATCTACGATTTTTGTTCCAGGATGAAGCCTTACCTTTCTGTTGCTCTGTATCCTTCTCCGGATGACAGATTCCAGGAGGACTCGAGTGCAGGTGATCATTCTCAATCCACCGGGTACGAGCGTCATGTCCAAAGTCTCCTCATTTCTACCAAAGGAAGGGCTCCAATACGTATTATTATTCGGACCACCCCAATGCGTTTCCACAGCCCCCTGCTCAAGCAATTCCTGATACAGCCCGGGAAACCTAGCCTCTGCCAAATCCATGCCGCCAGGAGCAAGGAAGTGGGGCATGTGCGCCTGCGGGGCGGGACTCATGTTTCTTTCTTCACCCAGGGAGGCAGGAAGATTCTGATCTTTTTCAAAAACCAGAACTTCATCGTAATGATCAGATAGCAGCTCAGCAGAAAAAAGACCGGCGAGACTTCCGCCAATAACTATGGCGACGTTTCTTCTTACTGCTGTGGTGGCTGCCGGTATACAAGGCAAACCGGGCTGGGCTATGACTGGATCTGGGGTTGACCTGCCTCGACTGATGGAGAGATCGTCGGATGCGGGATCATCTGGTGGCTTTATGAACATTTCCAATTCTAGGAAAATAAGATCAATGATCGCTGAAAGCGAGGATGGCATTATACTTTACTTTTTATTTATGTCAATATTCTTTGACTTCTCTACCCCACGCCTCTACACTGTCTTTGTTGTCCTTTTGAAAGCTCGCTCAAAAGTGCCTATCCGGCCATCTACCGGAATCCCGACAACTCGGGAGCGCTGGGGAAAGAAAGCTCTCCGCATTCGTACAAAATCCAGGCCTTGCCTGAATTCGTAGGAAGCCGCGGAGCGGCGACTAGACTCCCTCGTTAAATCCACGTCACGGATCACATCAAGCACAAGCTTAAGGTGGTACCTTCCCGAGTACTCGGGACCATAAGCATCTCAATTACGAGATGTTTTTCTTTACGACCATTACGATCGTTACTATCCTTCCTTTCCCATCCCCCCATGTTCCAGAAACCAGACCCCAAACAATCGTTCCCAAAGCTCGAGGAGCAGATCCTCGAGTACTGGAAGACCAATAAAACCTTCGAAAAATCCCTGGAAAAAAATAAGGGAAACGAAGAATACGTTTTTTATGACGGCCCGCCCTTCGCCACCGGCCTGCCTCACTACGGCCACATTCTGGCCGGAACGCTGAAGGATGTGATCCCCCGCTACCATACGATGAGAGGAAGGTATGTCCCGCGCCGCTGGGGTTGGGACTGCCACGGGCTGCCAGTGGAAGCCCTGGTGGAGAAAGAGCTGGGGCTCAAGAGCAAGCGCGAAATAGAAGAGTTCGGCATCGACAAATTCAACGAGGCCTGCCGCAGCTCCGTCCTCCGGTATGTAAGCGAGTGGAAAAAAACGGTGAACCGTATGGGCCGCTGGGTGGATTTTGAAGACAGTTACAAAACCATGGATCCCAGCTTTATGGAATCGGTCTGGTGGGCCTTTCGCCAGCTTTGGGACAAAAAGCTCATTTACAAAGGACAGAAGAACATGCTGATCTGCGCTCGATGCGTCACTCCCCTGTCCAACTTTGAAGCTTCGCTGAACTATAAAGACGTGGACGATCATGCTATCGCCGTAAAAATGTTTTTGAAGGAAAAATCGGCACAGCAAGCCTTTCCCAACATCAGCAAGCCCATCGCCTTAATACCATGGACAACTACACCTTGGACCCTGCCGGCCAACATGGCTATGTACGTAGGCGGAGACATCAGCTATGTGCTGATCGAAGAAGAACAGGAGTGTTACATTCTGGCCGAGGCAACCGTGCCGAAGTTTTATAAAAAAGAGGAGCCTGCGAACATTGTCGAGACTTTTCCCGGAAAAAAATTGGTGGGTTTGGAATACCAGCCCCTCTTCCCCTACCATCCGGAAGGAGATTATAAGAAGGATCACCCGAATGTGTATACGATTTTGAAAGAGGACATCGTCGATGCCAGTGAAGGAACGGGAGTGGTTCACTCAGCCGTCACCTACGGAGACGAAGGCGACTTTGAGATCGCCACCCGCAACAATCTGCCCTTCATTCACCATGTGAATATGGACGGCAGTTTTGCCGATTACGTGACAGAATTTGCCGGAAAAAATTGGAAACAGGCGGAAGACGAGGTGGCAGCCGCGCTAAAAAAACGTAACCTGGTCGTCAAATATGAGACCTATCGTCATTCATATCCGCACTGCTGGCGCTGCGACAGCCCGCTGATGTACAACACCCTGCCCGCCTGGTTCGTGAATATCGACCAGGTGAAGGAGAAAATGCTGGCCTCCAACCAAAAGGTGAACTGGGTTCCGGAGCACTTGAAGAACGGCCGCTTCGGCAAGTGGCTGGAAAACGCCCGCGACTGGTGCATTAGCCGTAATAGGTTTTGGGGCTGTCCCTTGCCTGTTTGGGAAGGAGAAAAGGGTACGCAAGAATGCCTGGGCTCCCTCGCCGATTTGAGAGCGCGAGTTTCCGGACGCTTCACCAAGCTGACCCTGCTGCGCCACGGCGAGAGCGAAGGCAACACAATTGGCCTACGGCAGAGCAGGCCACCGGGTACAGGTTTGACAGACCAGGGAAAAGATCAGTCGGAAGAAGCAGGCAAGCTGCTGAAAGAAATCCACAAAAATGAGCACTTTGACCTGATCCTGCACTCTCCCCTGCTGCGGGCGGAACAAACCGCCGCCATTGTCGGCAAACACCTGAAAGGTGTTCCGGTACACATGGAAGCGGACTTAAAGGAAGTGGACCTGGGCGACCTGGAAGGCAAACGGGAGGTGGAGGTGAAGGACTTTTTGGCTCACCGCCACGGGCTGACGGCGCAGGAACATTATAAAGAGCCATATGCAAAAACCGGAGAATCCCACCAGCGGGTAACGGAACGAATGCTGGAGCTGGTGAAGAAGCTCTGTCGGGAACATGCCGGTAAGTCGATCCTGTTGGTGAGCCACAGCGACCCCATTCGCCTGCTGTTGAGAGAGCTGGAAGGGAAGTCTTTGGAATGGGTCTATGAAAAAGGCCACCTGCCCATGGGGGTTCCCAAGACTTTATATATAGATAACGAGTCTGGAAGACCAGCCGACCTGCACAAGCACTTCGTGGACGAGCTGAGCTACATCCACCCCAAGACCGGCGAGACGATGAAGAGAATACCGGAAGTCCTGGACTGCTGGTTCGAATCGGGTTCGATGCCCTATGCCCAGGCTCATTATCCGTTTGAGAATAAAGAGGAATTTGAGCGGACTTTTCCCGCCAACTACATCGCCGAAGGGCTGGATCAGACCAGAGGTTGGTTTTACACGCTGATCGTTTTGTCGGCGGCCCTGTTTGAGCAGCCAGCCTTTCAAAATGTGGTGGTCAACGGGATTGTATTGGCCGAAGACGGCCAAAAGATGAGCAAGAGCAAGAAGAACTACCCCGATCCGCAGCTGATGTTCGACAACTTTGGCGCTGACGCCATGCGCGTCTATCTGATGCACTCACCGGTGGTGAAAGCCGATGATTTGAGGTTTTCGGAGAAGGGTGTTCAAGACGTGGTTCGCCAGTCCTTCTTGCCACTGTGGAACGCCTATAGTTTTCTGCTGACCTACGCGGAAATTGACGGCTGGAAACCCCGTGGTCAGTTTTACTTCGTGAGACACGGAGAAACCGACGTGAATAAAGAGCGCAAGTTGCAGGGATCCATGGACGAACCCCTGAATGATCGCGGTCGCGATCAAATCCAGGAACTGCGCCAGGTGGTGAAGAATCTTCACATCGATGTCATCGCCTGCTCCAGCCACATCCGCGCCAAGGAGACGGCGGACATTTTGAATGCCGATCTGGGAGTGGAATTGGAAGTCTTCGACGACCTGCGCGAGCAGAGCTTCGGCAGTTGGGAGGGAAAGCCCTTTCGGGAACTGGAGAAGAAGTGCCCCGAAGGTATGCACCCCTTCCACTTTATGCGCCAGAAGCCACCCAAGGGAGAGACGATAGGCCAGTTCGAACAGCGCTGCTTGAAAACGCTGAAAGAAGTGCAGCGAAAGCATGCCGGTAAGAACGTACTGGTGGTTGGCCACGGCGGAACCTTTCATGTCCTGCGCAAATGGCACTTCCTGGCGGAAAGCTGGGATGATTATTATAAGCATCATTACAAGCTGGCCCGACACGGCCAGCTGGAGCTATTTGAACGCAGCCAAATGGAGCTGGCGAATAAGCTGGATCGCTGGATCTTGTCCGAACTGCACGCGCTCATCGGAGGCATGACCAATGGACTGGAAAACTACGAGCTGGCCAAGGGATTGGATCCGCTGGTGCGCTTTATCGACAGTCTGACCAACTGGTATATCCGCCGCTCGCGGAGGAGGTTTTGGAAAAGCGAAAGCGATACCGACAAGGAAGAAGCGTATCAGACCTTGTACCTGGTGCTGGTTCAGATCTGCCGGCTTCTCGCCCCCTTTGCTCCGTTCATTTCGGAAGACATGTACCGCAATTTGACCGGCTTTGAGTCGGTGCACCTGTCCGACTGGCCGGACGTGGAAGAATACCGTATCGATGCTCAATTGAACGCTGAGATTGAAGTGCTTCGGCAGATCGTGACCCTTGGTCACGCGGCCAGAGCACAGGCAAAGGTGAAAGTGCGGCAGCCCTTGAGCAAAGTGGAAGTAGCCTTGCCCGCATCGTTCACGGGAGATTTGGGGGAACATTTGGAAGTGCTGAAGGAAGAATTAAACGTGAAAGAAATCGAACTGCTCGCCAGCGTCGACGGAAAAGTAAAAGTAGTCGTTAAGCCCAATGGCAGGCTATTGGGGCCGAAGTTGGGCGCGGCTGTCCAGGACGTTATTCGCGAGGCCAAGGCTGGGAATTTTAAGCGCCTGGAAAATGGCAACTATCAGGTTCTCGGCCACGAGCTGACGCCGGAGGAAATAGAGGTGGTTTATCAAGCCTTGGACGAAGGGGATAAGCATCTGGAAGTTCAGGCGGATCAGGGCTTGGTGGTGATCCTTCATACGGACGTCACGCCGGAGCTGCAGCGAGAGGGCTACGCCCGTGACCTGGTTCGCGGCATTCAGGATCTGCGCAAGCAGGCTGATCTGAATGTGGCCGATCGGATCAGGGTCGGTATTTCCACCGAGGCGAAGGATGTGCAAAGAGCCGTGGATGAGTTTGAAAACTACATCCAAAAAGAGACCTTGGCAGTAGCCGTTCAGGCCGAGAAACTCACGACCGAGTGGGAATCGGTATTGAATCTGGGGGAGCACGGAGTCGTGGTGACGGTTGAAAAGGTGTAATCACGAAACATCCTCTTGAGCCTGCAAGAAGAACTCTGGCACCATTGATTGATGGAGCTTTTTCGATCCAGTACAGTCGGGTTGTAGGTTTTTTTGTATTCCCCCCATGGCCGTCGGTAAGAACAGCGCGTCTACGAAATCAAAGGGGAAGGTCAAGAAAATAGCCGCGAAAGCGGCTCGTCATCGTGGCAGGGCGACCGCCCGTACCGCTGCTTCCGGTCGCGGCAAGCTGGCCGGAGCCGTCAACAACCTGTGGGCCCGTCTGAGTGGCCGAGGCTCCACCGCCGTTTCCACCTCTGACTTAACCAGCGTGCGCAGAACCTATCTGAGCGGTCTTTTGGTCATGCTCTTGGCGCTGATCGTCACCTTCCTCTTCAACCCTCGCCTGGCCGATCAGCTGCAAGCCAATATCGTGAGTGAAATGAAGGGCACTGTGCCTGAGCAGGAACGGTTTTTGGAGGCGCTTCCCGAGGGTGTTCTCCTGTATCGCGAGCAGCAGGATCCCAACATCGTCAAACTTCAGGATATCTTCAGCCAGGTTCTTTCTCACGTGAAGCTTCGCGAAGTGCAGTACCAATCCCCCGAGGGACAGGACTTGATCAACAGCTTGAATATTCAAGAAGTCCCTACCCTGGTTTATGAACAGCGGGCTTTTGACAAAGCGCCTTTCAGCGCCATTATCAAAGAGCTCTTCACTCCGGCGGGACAGTATTACCTTCTGAACTCCGCTCTGGTCAATACCTCCGGGCAACTGCAACTGGGAGGGCATCCCAATACCGATGGTGCGCCAACTCTCGGAAGCGAAACGGCCACCGCGGTCATGATCCTGTATTCGGATTATTCTTGTCCGGCCTGCAGGGCCCAGGAACGCAACATCATGCCGGAACTGGTGAGGCTGGTGGACGAGGGGGCGCTTCGTCTGGTTTTTCTGGACATCCCCCAGGACGAGACGGGACATGTTTTTTCCCAAACCACGACTTGCCTGTATCAGCATCGACCGGAGCAGTACTTGAGTGTCCGCCAACAATTGTTTTATCGTCCCGAGCTCAGCGAGCAATATGCCTTCGGGGTTCTGCGTGATTTTGATCTGGAATTTGACGCCGATTGCCGCGAGGAAGACGTGCGGAACCTGCTCAAGGCCCGCGCCGAGATGTCCAAAAATCTGAAACTCCCGGTCGCGTTGATCGGGAAAACCGGCGGTGCCGAAATGATGAGATTTTCCGGCGAGCAGGAAGTCTCAACCTATTTAAAGGCCATCCGCGAAGTGCGTTAGAGACAAAACGGGCTTCATGTATTTTTACCCCTCCCCTCTTCCGCCATTTTTGCTTTATACGCCAGGAGTTTTTCGGCCAGGACTTTATCGGCCAAGGCGAGTATTTGAGCGGCCAAAATTCCGGCATTTTGCGCCCCGTCGATGGCGACGGTGGCTACGGGAACGCCCTTGGGCATTTGGAACATGGACAGCAAACTATCGATTCCGACCAGCGCCTTGTTGGAAAGCGGCACCCCAATCACCGGCAAAGTTGTTTTGGCCGCGACCACGCCGCCCAAGTGAGCCGCCATGCCGGCTCCACAGATGAAAACCTTTACTCCCCTGCCCGGAGCGGCTTGAACGTAATCCTCCAAATCATCGGGATTGCGATGAGCGGACATCACCCGAATTTCCGCTGAAATATTGAATTCGCCCAGAACCGTGTGGGCCTTGGCCATGACTTCCAGGTCGCTGTCGCTCCCCATCAGGATGGCGACTTGCGGGTTGCTGACGGCAGGAAAATCAGAAATCTTCACGAGAAATAAAAAAAAGAAAAACTGTCATAAGTGTACCATCACCGTCGGCCTTGCTCCAGATTGTTGGAAGGTCTAGAGGCCGCCCAAAGCTCTCTCAATATCGGTCAGTCCGTCATCGCCGATGGCAAAGGGGTCTTTTTTTGGCTCTGGTGCTGGTGCCGGATTTGGCGAAAGAGGCTGAGCTGACGAGGTTCCCTGCTGGCCGGCTGTCTGCTGCCCCTGCTGGCCGGTTGTCTGTTGCCCCTGCTGACCCTGACCTGCCTGCGCTTCTCCCGCGCTCGTTCCTGTCGAACCGTCGCCAGAAATCGCTGCCGGCTTGACGGTTACTCCGCTCTCTGGTTTGGCCGGTGCAGGTGATGACGGCGCTGGTGGAACCGGTGGAGTAGCCGGCTGGATCGGAACTGGTGGGACGGGTTTAAGAAATCCGGGAAGCTCATCGGTAAAACGCTTTTCCGGAATCGGCTTGGGGCGCTCTTGAGTGGCGGCCGCCTTGGAGGGCGTGAAGCCATTATTATCTCCCGCCCCGGCGGGCAGGCGAGAATGACTTTGCTCAGCTTCGATGGCCTGCCGAGCAGTGGTATGAATATCGGGCTGTTTTGGCGCTGACGGCAGAGGAGCCGGCTTAGCGATTTGAATATCTACTGGCTGGCCCGCCGGACTGTCGGGCAGGCCCGCTTTGGCTTTCGCTTCCAGGCTCTGCTTTTCCGGAATTTCCGGACCGATATAACCATCCAAAACTTGCGTTACTTTCTTTTGCTCCTGACCAACCTGCTCGTCCCCAACTTCGCTGGCGAGGCCAAGCCGCTGCCGCTGAACCTGCTGAAGGTAAGCAACAATCTGATTCATCATCTCGGCCAGGGTCTTGCCCGGGAATTTCGCGCCAGCCGCCTGCACGTGTCCCCCGCCTCCGAAGTGTTGGGCAATTTCCATCACATTGGTCTGAGCATTTTTGGAACGGAAGGAAGCATTGATCATGTCGGGTTCTTCTTTGAAGAGAACCACGATGTCCGCCTCCGGCGCATGAACCAGGAGTTCGTCGATGATGTTTCCGGCCTCATCCATCTGCGCGCCGGTAGATACCAGATCCTGCTTGGTCACGGAAGACCAGACAAGCCGGTGAACTTCGTCGACCTCAATTTTATTGAGGATTCTCCCCCACAACTTGAGGGTGGCCATCTTCTTGGTGCGGAACAAGTACTTGATAATGTCCTGCTGCTGGGCTCCGGCATCGATGAGTTCGGCCGCGATTTCCATGGACCTGGGAGTGGTATTGGCGTTTTGAAAGGAACCGGTGTCAGTGGTAATACCGCTGAGCAGGAAAGTGGAGACTTCGGCGGTGAGCAAAGGTTTGTGGAAATGGGCCTCCAGGGCTCGAATAAGGCCGAAGAGAATTTCCGCGGTGGAAGAAGCCTTGTTTTCGATCACGTTGATCTTGCCGAACTGAGTATTGGAAATGTGGTGATCGATGTTCACGACCGGAGTGGAGGCAAACAGTTCGGCGTTCTCTTGATACAACCGACCCAGTTGGGGAATATCGGCGACGTCGACCGTGATGATGAGATCGTAGCTCTCCACATTTTTCTGCACGGACACGTTCTCCTTCAAAAATCTGCCCCTTTTGGGGGTGATGATGATGTGGATCTTATTATCCTCCAAGTGGTACTTGAGCCGGTCTACCTCGGCGTCAGCACAATCGAGAGTGACCACGAAATCCTGGTTGGCATTCACGTCCCTGGTAATGTGTTCGACCTCGGGAAGGAAGCTAAAACTCTCCGGCAATTCACTTTCGCACGAGGCAGTAACCTTCTTGTCGAGCAGCTTCAAAGCCTTGTAGAGGGCCATGATACTTCCGACGGCATCTCCGTCGGGCTTTCGGTGCGTGCACAGAAGGATGTTTTGACTGCGCTCGATGAGCGCGACGATTTGACTTTGGGTGCTAAGATCTCCCATATAGCTGGCGGCTAGAAGGTGGTGAGACAACATGGAAAATGTTGTTATATCATAATAACATCTTTATTTTTGTATGTCAATATTTTGCTATTTGGGCAAAATAAGGCGTAAAGATAGCATCAAATACGAAGCCAGCAAAGGAAATCCTGAAAATAGGCTCTTTGCGCTTCTTTCCATACCGAGTCATAAGTGTCGAGTCGTCATACCTGTCGCTTCGGCATGAACTTTGCCGCCACTACTCCGGGAATAGACTTGATAAGCTCCATTTGAGACAACTCAAATTTTCCCAAAAACAGATCTTCAAATACTCCCCCGCCCTTCACGTACTCGTCAATTTCGCAGTATCCCCAGTAATACAGCATATTTTTACAAAAAGCGCCGGGCTTTCCGGTGTCAGAAAGCCCTCTCTTCACCTTCACCGCCGCCTTCCAGGCTTCTTCTTCGCTGGCGGAAAAATGGAGTAATTTTTCGAATAGCTCTCGAAAGCCGTCGCTCCTGGCCCACAAAACCGAGTTGAAGCCGATGATCGCTTCCCTTGTCCCCCCGCTGATAACCTGATTCTGGTGGTAAACGGCAAGACCCTCTTGGGTCCTCAGATACCCGGCAGTACCGCGGTGAAAGATTTGATACGGCTGAAGTTTTCCGTTTTCCGTGCAGTACACGTGGATCTCTATTTCATGAGCGATCAGCTTGTCGATATCCTGTCGGGAAAAATGCTCGTCCTCTTTGAGGAGGAGAAGATTATTTTTACCGATCACGCAGCGGGAGATCAGATCCTTTCGGAGCGCCACCTCCCAGTTGCTGATCCCCCTCTCTTTTAAATAGCGCTGCAAATCCTGAGCGGCCTGATGGGCCGTGTATGGCCGTTTTATCGGGCGCTTTTTTGGCAGATCCGCCAGAGCTTGCTGAGCCCGGCGAATGATGGCCTCCGGCGGCAGCCCAATCAAACGATCCGACTGGGCCGGAAAATGCCGGTCGTCGCCGATCACGGCGATAGTCTGGGCCTTCAGAATCAGTTCATGCCGCTTGTCTTCGAAGAGCCTCCCCAGGGGCGAGCCGACATCAATCTTGAGTTTTTGCGCGGCGACCAAAAGAGAATCAAGCTGTTCCGGGCGCCGCCGGTATTCAAACTGGGGCTGATAGCTGGAAGACATGAAGAACTTCTTGCGCTCACCTTCCAGGTTTCTGGGGCGGACCTGGGCGATCAAGCCCAAAGCACGATCCCATCTTTCCAGTTGATGATCGATCTCGGTCCATCTTTCCCGCTCTCTATCCCCCTGCTGTGCTCTGGTGGCGGAAGTGTCCTGCCCGCGGGGAATTTTTCTGGGACGCTCGTTCTTGGTCACGTCCAAAAAGAAATCCGCCAGGACTTTTTTTCCAAAAATAACCCTGCAGCCGGCCTTTGCCATCTGTGCCGGAAGGAAGACGGTCTTTCCACGTTTTCCCATCAGGGTATAACCAAGCGTCAACTTTTCGTCACTTGGATTATGAGCAATTTTTTTGAAGAGCCCCGATTCCAGAAAATTTTTATCAGCGGAAGGATTCATGCTGGCCAACACCACGGTGGTTCCATGCTTGAGGTTTAGGGTCACTTCTTCCTCCAGGCCAATCACCGTCTTTGCCGCGACGCCTTGGGGAATTCGAACGACTTTTCCACCAAAAAGATCCTTGGCCATCCTCACACCTTTTTCCGGAGTCTGGACCTTTATGCCGGTCACTCGATCCAATCGTTCGCGCAAAGGAGCTAAGTTGGCGGTCTGAACCGCCAGTCCAGCTCTGGCATTGATTTCGAGAAGGGTTGGCCCCTTGTTGACATCAATGACGACATCTACCGCCAGGTAACCCAAGGTTATCAACTGCTGGATCTGGGTGGCCAGAAGCAGCACCTGGTCCCAATAAGGAATCCGGAGGCCTTTCAGTTCGCCGAAATCCGGATGTTTTTTTATAATGCGATTGTGTTGGAGCATGTGGGTCACTTCTCCCTTCGCCAGATCGACCCCTAAACCAATTCCACCCAAATGGAGGTTTGCCTTTCCCTGCCCCTCCCGGGTGGGAACCCGGATCATGGCCATGACCGGAACCATGTTATAAACAATCACGCGGATATCCGGTAAACCCCACTTACCCAATTCCCCCAGATCCGGATGGCTGGACAGACGCTCTTCGAAGAAAGCGGAATCGGTATGGCCGGTAATGGCATAACGTCCGTCGAGAATATCGGTAATATGCTCTACCAGGTCTTCCTGGGAAAAAAAATCGCCCTTAACGGTGAGCCAACCATCCTGCTCACGGTCTTTGACCACGACAATCCCCTCCCCTCCGTAACCGGCGTTTGGTTTTACCACAAAGCTGTCCGGCAAAGTATCCCAATTGAATTTCATCAATTCGGCTTCATGGGAGATTTTTCCTAAGAGTCTGGCCACATTAACGCCCCGTGCGGACAAAAACTGTTTGGTTCGAATTTTATTGTCCGCAAACTGAATATCGACCTTTTTATTCAAGGGCCGGATGTACAGCAGGTTGCGGGCGTTAATGCCCAACACCCCGCGATGGTGCCAAAACTTCAGCATGAAAAAATTACGAAGAGATCAAAATCGCAGCCACGGATGCCAGCAATACCAGCGCGTACAGGACACCGGCATACATATTTTTCATCAGCTGAACCGACTCCACTCGGTGACGCAGGGTCATCACTTCGCGGTGCTTTTCCTTATTTTCCTGCTCCAGGATGCCCACCACCTGCTTTTGCCTTTTCAATTCAAGGAGTGGAACCATGCTCTTGATTTGGGACTCCAGCTTTCCCACTTGATAATTTGCCAACTCAAATTTCTGGCGTAGATTTTTTAATTCCTGATCGGTCTTTTCGTACAATTTTTCGAAGATCGCCTCCTTGGGGTCAATCAGCTTCTGGCGGACTTGAGCAAAAGTATCGTCAGTGGAATGGTCATGGCCTTGCTCAACCAGCTGGGCTTCGTGGACTTCTGCAAAATCCGCCGCTTTTGAAGGCGGCGACTGATCCGTTTGGGGGGAAGCATCCGGCTTGTGAACTCCCCCGCCGGCAGTCCCCCGCCTTACCGATCGAATCTGCTCGCTGGCGAGTAAACGGGATTTAAACTGGAGCAATTCTTTCTCGTTGAAGTAGAGCTGGCGCCCTCGCCGCACGCAGGTGATGGTATTCCTTTTGACATAACGATCTAGGGTTCTTTCGGAAATATTCAGGACTTCGGCGGCAAAGTTACGGGCGATGTCGTACTGGACAGGCATGGCGAGGAAAACAGTAGACATAGTATATAGAAGTGAAGTGGGGAGACAAGCTTGTCGAGTCGACACGAATGGGTAAGAAAGGGGAAGGGGCTATGGTTTGAACTAGACAATGTTCATATGCTAATCTGTGTCGAGTCGACAAGTACATGTGTCGAGTCGACACTCTTGACTATCTACAGTAGACAAACATGTCGTGTCGAGTCGACATATGTACTCATTTAACCTCATGTATAAGCCAAATCATGTAGACACATATGTACATTGAGTAGACAGCTCCAGGTGTGTCGAGTCGACACTCACAACCTGTCGAGTCGACAAGTACATGTGTCGAGTCGACACAAAATAGGGTTGGATAGATAATATCTACTCTATCCAACCCTATAGTATATATTACAATTTGTACAAATTAGAAGGGAAGATCTTCAACTGAGATTTTCTCTTCTTCAAAGTCCTTTATCGGAGCCGAGCTGGCCGATCGATTTATGCCACCGGAAAAATCCTGCCCGCCGGCTCCTTTGGGGGTCAGGATGATCATATTTTCGGCCACAATTTCGGTCCGGTAATTTTTTTTGCCGTCTTCTCCATCCCAGGTACGGGTCTGGAGACGCCCTTCGAAGTAGACCTTGGTACCCTTCTTGACGTACTGTCCGGCGATTTCCGCCAGGCGGCCCCAGCAGACCACGTTGTGAAACTCGGTCGCTTCTTTCTTCTCTCCGGAGCTTTGATCCTTCCAGGCTCTATTCGTAGCCACACCAACGGTGCAGACCATTTGTCCGGAGGGAATCTGACGCACCTCAGGATCCCTGGTGAGGTTTCCGATCAACTGAACTTTGTTCAGGCTGTACATAAATATTTGGGGTAAAAAGAGGTGAAAACCGTAACAGGTTGAAAAGTGAATGCAACGAAAAACAGCTGAAAAAAAATCAGACCGGCGCAGAACATATAAATCCGTTTATGGGTTTCTCCCCAAGACCAGCGCGATGATTTCGTCCTGGTCGAGCATTCGCAACGGCTGTTCGGGAAGTTCTTGGAAGGTGCTGATGTCATCTGGCAAGGCAAACCGGTGCTCGAAGAGCACCTCCTTACCGCCGGGCTCTTTGAAGAGCCGGAGCCGGTAACTGTCGACATCCTGGAGGCTGAGTATGATGGGCGCCTCATAGATCAACTCCACCGAACTGTGAGTACCCGCTTCCGTTTCCATGACGAATGACCAGACCGCGAAATCTCCGCTCTCATCCAGGGAAACATCCGCCGGTACCATGCCGGCGCTACTGAGCAGGCGACTCCCCTTTGGGACGAGCAGGCGGAGGAGGACGCGGTTGGCCAGCAACCGCTGGCGAAAGAGGGCGGGGGAGCCGGCCAGCTGGGCTCGTGCAACCTGGTCACCCTGGTGCGAGCGCTGTATCTGCAGCCAGTGGCGAACGCGGCCGTCTTCCTGAATGGCGGTGTGGAGCACTCTTGATTCGCTGACCCAGCGGTCTGTTGCCTGGGAATCCAGATTGACGTGACCGACCGCGAGGAAATCTTCACCGGGCTGGAGAATCGGGAGAACACCGGTAAGACCAAAGCCGGTTAGTCGGTCTTGGAAGCGGGGCAGGGGACTGTAAGCAAGAACGTGCCTGGAACGCGCCAGTTTCCTCATCAGCTCTCGATTGCGCAGAAAGGAGTCAAAGTCGGCAAAAGAAGCTACGATCTGATTCACGAGTTCATCGCTCATGCCTTTGAGAGCCTCTCTGTTGCCCGCTGCGCGATGTTCCGACCAGCGCTGCTCCAGCAGAGCATGCTGCGGCAAAAGCGCGCCTAAGGCGCTGGTATTGACGAAGATGACCAGGTCTAAGGAACTTCTGGCCAAACGCCGCCACTGCTGGACGAGGCGATCGGCGGAGCGGGAAAAATCAAGCGAGCTGTTGGAGTTGAGCAGCTGGCCGCTGGGATCAAGATCACCGAGGTGAAAGGCCGAGGAACTGAGCAGGCGCCCGTCACCGTCGAGCAGGAGCTCCATGCCGGCGCTCAAAGCCCCTCCGGTGGCCTGAACCGTGGCGGAATCCTGAAAGAAGACCGCAACCCGCCGAGGTGCTCCCGGGGTAAGAAAGTCCAGAGAAAACTGAACGGCTTCTTCAATTCCCCCCAAAAAGGCATGAAGATCGCGCAAAAGATCGAGGGAATCATCCGTGGCGACAGACCAAAATGCCGATGGGGTCGCAAGCTCGGTCTCCGCCTGCTCCAGGGCGGATCCCCAGGATTCCCTGGCCTCCCGCACGCCGGGAAGCAGAAGTCGCAATCTTTCCATCGGCGACTGACCCGCTTCCTCCGACCACTGCTTGGTCAGGTGGAGAAGAGCGGTCTGGCCGTCCTCGATGAGGGCGCCCCAGTTCACCAGCTGGGCGGAGGAAGGCTGGGTAGGTCCGATGGGACCTTTGGTAAAGACCTGTTCGGCGGTGACCAGGGGGTCTTTTTGGAGTTCGGAAAAGCGACCAGTCACGGACAGAGGACGTGATCCCGCGGCCTGTTGGCGAAGCTGAGCGAAAATTTGGTCGAAAGCCACGGTCATGCGGTGGTCGAGCTGCCCTTGCCGGCTAGACCCAAGAATGTTCGCCTGAAAAAGGGTGATCCCGGCCAGACTGAGCAGCAATACCGCGGCGAAAAAAACCAGACCGCCTCGGCAGGAGAGCGGCAAGGTCGAGCGCTCGGTTCGCCGAACATACAGTGGCGAGCGAGATGAGGAGCGAGCGGGGGGGAGGTCGATGGAGGTTGCCATGGCTCCAGAATATCACGCTTTTTTGAGAGGCTCCTTATCTCAGTTCAATCAACTCTTCATCGTCCAGAATTGCCATCCAGGTTTGGCCGGGGAGAAGGCAGACTTTTTCGCCGGCGCTGTCGAACAGGAGCGTACTGGAATCGCGGCTCATTTTGCTCCAGACGCCGGTTTGCACCGTGCCGGATCGGAAGTAATACGCCGGACCGGAACCGATGGGATTGAGCTGAAGCCGCTCTTTTTCGTCATTGGGAATCAAGTGGCTGGGGATGATCTGAACGACAATATTGGCGGGGCTCAACAGGAGGCCGCTGAGCTGATCCCGATGAGCCTGGGGGCTTTGCTTGCCGTAAAAACGCAGGTAGACGTTCGACTGAGCCTGGTAGCGAAACTGAACGTAAGAATCCGAACTCGGATTTCCGGAAAAATTAAGCCCGATTGATAGGGCCGGCTCCAGCCCCTCCGGCGGCACGCCGCTGAAGCATCTGTCCGCGTAGAGTTGAGAGAGGTCTTGAGATGTTTTTTTCGCCTCCTCCCGAACCTGAAGGATGCTGGCAAACAAGTTGTGGGGCTTGCGATAGCGATCGTCTCTGCTGCTATAGCGGCGCTGCTCACCCTTCAATTCTTCTTCCAGGCTCAGGAGCTGCGATTGTTCGAGCTGAGCAAAGGCAATAGGGGAGGCTCCTTCGTGCAGATAAATACCTCCAAATTCTTCCGCCCAGCTGACGAAGTAGTCCCGGGCCGAACGGATTGGCCCGACCCGAGCGGCTTCCTGGTAAGGAAACACGGCCATCAGACGGGTGATGCCGCCTTCGACCAGGGCCTCGTAGATGAGGGAAGCCTGATGTAATCCGCTGTGGAGGGGGCGAGCAGACACGAAATTGTCGATCATGACGCTGACCACCGCGTCTTCCGGGACATCTATGGGGAGTCCGTCCAGGCGGGAGGTTCTGGGCTGATCGGGGGGAGTGAGGCTCAGGAGGGTTCGCCACAACGGCTGTTTGTCGGCCTCATTCAGAGAGCCCGGTTCCGAAGAGCGGTTAAAAACCACCAGCAAGTAGAGGTTGACCAAAAAGAGACCAAGAACAACCCCCCACAGGATAGTGGATCTGAGCATGGGAGATGTCAGGCGCGGGAATCGCATGAAGAAGTGCTGTTTATGCCTATTCCTTCTTTTCCTTTTCCTTCTTCTCTTTCTTTTCTTCGCCAGCAGCGGGAGCTCCCTCTTCGGCTTGAGCGGCGGCGGCCTCGGCGGCGGCAGCGGCTGCGGCGGCCTCGGCGGCGGCAGCGGAAGCGACGGCTTCCTTCTCTTCCTCTACTTGAGTATCTCGAGGTTCAATAGCGGAAACGACCAGCTCCTCCTCGGGATCTAAAATCTGAATGCCCTGGGGAACGGTAATGCCGGAGATGCGAATATCATCGTTAGTCTGCGCCAAAACACTGATATCGACGGGAATACTATGAACCAGATCGCCGGGCAAACAGGACACGTGAACCTCGTGCTTGTTGATGTTCAGTTCGGCCCCCAGGCGGACAGCTTCGGAAGCGCCGACAAATTCCAGAACGATAGTGGTTTCCACCTTTTCGTCCATGCGGATAGCGCGAAAGTCGATATGGATAATCCGATCCGACACGGGATCGTACTGAACTTCGTGGATCAGAACCGGAATTTTTTCTCCGCCCTCTATGTCCAGAGCCACGATGGTGCTGTAAGTCGCCTTCTCGAACACCTTCCGAAACGTTTGATACTCTACTTTCAGGTGCAAATTGGTAAAACCATTCCCATACACCACCGCCGGAATATGCTGAGACTGGCGAATGTGGCTGGCGCGATCGCCTTCGCTTCGGTTGAAAATGGGGAGGGGGATTTGTTCCATACTTGTCTAGAGCAGGGGGATAGTACTGATTGTCGGCAGGTAAGTCAACGGCTTTATCTCTAGGCTTCTTCTTTCAGCTCTCTCAGCACGCCGGCCAGCAGGTTCTTGGCTTCTTCATTGTAGGGTTCGTAGTCCAGGATTTTATGGAGAAACTCGCGGGCGGTAATGGGATCGCTGTTGCTCAGACAGTTCTGAACAATCGTAAACATCAGGGGTACGTCGCGAAGATTGAGGTGGTGGGCCTTCAAGTAGTAATCCATGGAAATTCTGTACTCGTGTCGCATGGCGTGCAACATACCCAAATCCATGTAGCGCCGAGCGTTATTTTTATCGAGCTTCAGGGCTTCCTCAAAGTAATCCTGGGCTACTTTAAACTGGTGACGATCGAGAAAAGATTGGGCCAGGGCGCCATAGTATTTGGCATCGAAGGGGTAGAGGCCGATCAGTTTTTTGTAGATGATCTCCGCCTTTTTCGACTGCTGAGTATCCAGATAAATCTGAGCCATCAGCTCGTTGGCCCGCTGGTGATTTTCGTCCAGGGAAGTGACCTCGATCAAGGCCTTGAGAGCTTCCTGTTGGTTGCCGTTGGCCAGGTCATGATCGACCTTCTTCATCAGTTCGGAAACCGCGCCCAGGTGGCGCAGGGACTGATGTTTCATGGTCTCGGCGCGCTTGAGTTCTTTTTCTACCCGAGCTAATTGTCGACGCTCTCGCTTTTGCGCTCTCTCCGCCTTCTGGCGCTGTTTTTTGAGTTCTTCCTGGAGCTTTCTGGTCTCGCGAAGCATGTGGGTCCGCCTGGCCAACATGAAGGCGAGAGTCGCCAGGGCAGCCAGGAAGACGGCGAGGTACAAAAGAACGGGCATGGGAAAGGGGCGACAAAGGTCTAGGCCAAGCGATTATAGGTGGTTCAACGCTGGAGGGCAAGGGGATGCGGATAGGGGATTTGAATTACTCATTGCGGAAAAAAAGAGGAGCTGTGTTCTTTGCTGTGGATTGCCCATAACCCCTCCCCAAAACTAAAAGCTGCTAACTTCAGTCATACCTTCAACCAAATAAAACTGAACAAGTTACTTTGGCCTCCTGCAGTCCTCGCTGCAGAACTCAGCCCCTCTTTTTTACCTGGATCGTTTCCCGCCCATTCATGTAGGGGCGGAGGACCAGGGGGATCACCACCGAGCCGTCCTTTTGTTGGTAGACTTCCAGCAAAGGAATCAGGATGCGCGGGCTGGCGATGCAGGTGTTGTTCAGGGTATGGCAGAAGTGTTTTTTGCCATCAGCGGCCTTATATTTGAGGTTTAGGCGGCGCGCCTGGAATTCGTGGAAGGTGGAACAACTGTGGGTTTCGCCGTAACCTTTTCGACTGGGCATCCAGGTCTCGATATCGTTTTTGTAGATCTGCCCCTGGCCCATGTCTCCGCTACAGACGTCGACGACGCGGTAGGGGAGCTGCAAATCCTGGAGAACCTCCTCGGCGTTGCCGAGAATCATCTGGTGCATTTTGGCGCTTTCCTCCGGATCATTTTTGCAAATCACCACCTGCTCCACCTTTTGGAACTGGTGAATGCGGTACAGGCCATGGGTATCCTTGCCATAGGTTCCGGCCTCGCGGCGGAAACAGTTGGAAATACCGGCGTAGAGCAGGGGAAGCTGGGCTTCGTCCAGAATTTCGCCCTGATGATAGGAGGTAACGGGAACTTCGCTGGTCCCCACCAAATGGAGTTCGTCAAATTGAAGGCCCTCCGGGCCGGATTTGACCCCCACGGCGTAGGCCTGTTCTTCCCCACCGGGGAAGTAACCGGTACCGGTCATCACCTCCGGACGAACCAGCACGGGCGGAATAAAGGGCGTGAAGCCCTTGGCCACCAGTTTATCGAGCGTATAGCGGAGGATGGCCAGTTCGAGCAGGGCACCTTCGTTTTTCAGGAAGTAAAAGCGGGAGCCGGAGATCTTGGTTCCACGGGGAATGTCGATGATGTCCAGATCTTCGCCCAACTGGACGTGATCTTTTGGTTCAAAGTCGAAAGAGGGAACCTCTCCCCACTTGCGGATTTCGACGTTGTCCTGGTCGTCCTTGCCCAAAGGCACCCGAGCCAGGGCCGGCTGGACCATTTGCAGCATCAGGGCCAGGTACTTTTCCTCCAGTTCTTTGAGTTTCGGCTCCTGCTGTTTTAGCTCGACCTTGAGGGAGGAAGTAGCATCAATGGCCTGCTGCCTGGCCTCTCCTTCCAGTTGAGCGATGTCCTTGGCGGACTGATTTTGCTGTGCCCGGCCCTCTTCTACCTTTTGGCGCAGCTGAGCGAGCTCTCGATCAACTCCGATCAATTCATCGACCAGGGCCGGATTTGAATTTTTATCCCGAGCGGCCTTTTTAAGTAAATCGGCCTTGTCGCGGATGAATTTGATATCGAGCATGGGTTTTTTGAAGGCAGGGGAATTATGCCGAAATGTAAGCTTTTTTAAAGAGTATTATTTTTTTCTTTCGTTCTTTTGTCGCCCCGCCTGCCACATTCGTTCATTCAAAACTAGTTAAACCACTCTGTGGCGTACAGAGATGGGCGGGCAGGCAAAAGAACCAAAGAGAAGATAAACAAATAAATAACCGTTTCTCACTCCAAAAATGGGCTGAATAACCTAGACAAATCCGCACGAATACCCTAAAGTCGTCCCCTAGCCACTAAATAGTCCTGCAAAATGAAACCTCTGTTTTTTAAAAAACTCGTGGCGAGCCTGTTACTATCTGCGTTTTTTATCTCCTGTTTTTTTCCACAAGTCGGTCTCGCCTTGCCGGTTCTCGAGTACTTCTTAAAAGATTACCGTGACGACTCTTACAGCTTTCAGTCTGAGATTTCTCTTGAGCTGGGTGAAAAAAATTACCCCACGCAGGGAGCGGGATTGAGCCTGATTGCCACGTCCCACGGGAAAAACAGCACACAAGATCTCACCATTGAAACTTCTTTTTCTCAGGAAATTTATAGCGCAGGAAGAAGCTCCCTGAGGTTAAGCGGAGCGCTGTCATCCCAGCTTTCCTCCGCAGATCATCACATAATAAGTTCCCTGGAAAGCTTAGAGGTCAGCAGTAGTTCGCAGAAGTGGCAAAACCAGATAGTGAAGTCATCTGCACTTTTTGAC
>JAUYKR010000023.1 GCA_030699855.1 bacterium | reverse complement strand
AGCAGGGAAATCGGAGCTCCGCTCGACGTGATCTCCGGCCCCATCACCGACAACAGCGTGGGCTGCGACTTCATCAGGCGGGAACTGGATCTGCCCGCGTTTAACGCCCATCAGCACAGCAAAGATTTATTTGATTACCTTTTTACAAAATGCCTCAAGAAATAAAGTCCAAAGTCGCCGTGATTGGAGCCACCGGATACACCGGACTGGAAACAGTGCGACTGGTGCTTCAACACCCGCATATGGAGTTATTCGCGGTCACTTCGGAAAGTTCGGCGGGCAAGAAGCTGAGCGAAGTCTACCCCCACCTGCAGGGTGTGACGGATCTGGTGTTGCAGAGTTTTGAAAAGGATAAAGACCAGATCATTCAACAAGCCCACACGCTGTTCCTGGCCCTGCCACATGGGACCACACAGGCGATAGTGCAGGAGATCAGCAAGCACCAAACCACTCCGAAGCTGATCGACCTGAGCGGCGACTTTAGATTGAAAGACGCGAAGCTCTACGAGCAGTACTATGGGAAGAAGCACGACTTTCCGGAAGGCCTGGGAGAGTTTGTCTATGGCTTGCCGGAGGCAAACAAAGAAGACATCAGATCCGCCAAAAATGTGGCCAACCCCGGTTGCTTCGCCACCGCCGCGCAGCTGGCGCTGTTGCCGCTCAAGGGGAACATCAAGCACGCGGAGGTGTTCGCCGTCACTGGCTCGAGCGGGTCGGGCAAGGAGCCGAAGGAAAGCACCCATCATCCCGTCCGAAATCACAACGTGAAGAGCTATAAAATCGGCAGCCACCAGCACATTCCGGAAGTGTTGCAGACCAGCGGATTGACCGCCGAGCAGCTGAGTTTCGTCCCGACCAGCGGACCTTTTGTCAGGGGCATTCATCTCACCGCCTTTATCGAGTTGGAGAAAGAACTGGATGAACAGCAAGTCAAAAAGCTTTTCGAGACGGAGTATGCCGATGATCCGTTTGTGAGAATCAAAGATCAGGTGGAGTTGGCAGCAATCGTCGGCTCCAATTTCTGCGACCTGTCGGTGCAAGCAGTGAACGGTCGAATCGTGGTTCAAGCGGTAATCGACAATCTGGTAAAGGGGGCGGCCGGGACGGCCGTGCACAACTTTAACCTGATGCAGGAGTTGCCGGAAACGACCGGGCTTGAAGCTTTAATTCCCCTCTATCCGTAAACCATGACCGACAAAAAACAGTATTATTTTTCCAAGTTTCAGGATGCCATCTTCGTTATTAAAATGGGCGGGGAGGTCATCTTTGACGATGAAAAACTCTTACGCCTCCTGCAAGATATCGCCACCCTGCACGAGCATGGCATTAAGATTATTTTGGTTCACGGCGGAGGGCCGCAGGCGGACACGCTATCGCGATCACTCGGCTTTGAGCCGGTGAAGGTGGAGGGGAGGCGAGTGACCAGCGAACAGGACATCGAGGTGGTGCAGATGTTGTACGGGGGGAAGCTGAATCTGAGGATCATCAGCCTGTTCAGGAAGCTGGGAGTAAAGGCGATGCGGGTGTCCGGCATGGACGCCCAGCTGCTGGATGTGGTCAAGAGGCCGGTTGGGGAGGTGGATTACGGATTGGTCGGCGACATCGTCCAGGTCAATCCGGAGATTCTCTACGACCTGCTGGGAGCTAACATTGTTCCGGTCGTCTCACCGCTGGCAGCCAGTGAGGATGGAGAAATTTTGAATATCAATGCCGATACCATCGCCGCTCATTTGGCCGAAAAAATTATGGCCGATAAGTTGATTTACTTCACCAATACCGACGGGGTTCTGAATGACCAGGGGGAGCGGTATCCTTTTTTGGTACCGGAGGAAGTGACTGAACTGACCGCCAAGGGCGTGATCAACGGAGGGATGAAGGTAAAAACTCAAAATGGCCTGCAGGCTCTGCAAGGAGGGGTGAAGCGAGTTCACATTTTAAATGGTCTGCACGAACACAGCTTGCTCCTGGAAGTGGTGACCACGGAGGGCTCGGGAACGATGTTGTGTACGGCGGCGGAGCGGGATGAGCACCTAAAAGAACTGTCATGAAGCTGCCGGAGCAGGTCTACCAGTTTGGATTTGGCGCCAGAAAAGTGGCCATCGTTGGCGGCGTGCACGGCGACGAGAAGGTCGGCGTGCTGGTCGTGGAAAAACTGAGAACATATCTGGAGGGGAAAACACTGACGGGAACGGCCTTTCTGATTATCGGCAATCCCAGGGCCGTTGAGCTGAACAAACGCTTTGTGGACGAGGATCTGAACCGCCTGTTCCACTTTGAATTTGATACGAAAAATCCGCAAACCCTGGAGCAAAAGAGGGCATTGGAGCTGGCGCCGGTATTGGAGCAGTGTCATTTCGGCGTTGACCTCCATTCCACCATCAAACCATCGGTGCCCTTTGTGTACACCAAGGCTGGAGGAGAACGGATGAAGTTAGCCAGGTGTTTCGACGTCGAATACATCGTCACCACCGGAACGCCAACTTTGAATTGTTTGGACGGTTTTATTGACCGAAATCCCGTAGACGGGCAGGCCTTTACGGTTGAGACCGGCTGGCACAAAGACCTGGAAAAGGTTGACGGCATCTTTGCTTCCGTTGTGGAGATTTTGAATACGCTGGAAGTTTTGGAGAGTGGTGTTCCTCCAGGGAAACGAAAAAAACCTCAAGAGCTGACTACCTATTTGCGGGTGATCGTCGATCACCCCAGCTTTCGGTTCACCCAGGAACTCGCAAATTTTCAGCGGCTCCCGGCGGGAACCGTGATCGCCAAAAGCGATTTGAAAGAATTCAGGCTGGATCGGGACTCGGTGGTGTTGTTTCCGAAAAGTTTGTTGGAAGTGGGGAAGCCGGCGGTGACGCTGGCGGAATAGGCTTTATTGCTTCACGAAGAAGAGCAAGCTCATCAGCCTGGCCCTTTTGATGGCCGTAGCGGCCTGGCGCTGCTGGCGAGCGGAAAGGCCGGTATAGCGACGCGGCTTGATCTTGCCATAGTAGCTGGTGATCAGCCGGAGAAGCGGCAGGTTTTTGTAGTCAACGTAGTTGACGTCGTCGAAGGCGATTCTGGCGGGCTTTTGAGCCATGGTCTAAGGAGCAAAAGAATTAGAATTCGATCCCATCGTCATCCTTTCCGGAAGCCGGAGCCGAGACAGGCGCGGCGCTTTTGGAAGCAGGGGAGGGAGCTGGTTCACCGCCTCCACCGTTAAACTCATCGGCATCGGGCACGTAGTCGCCTTCGTCGTCGGAAGGCCGCTTCTCCAACATGATCATGTCCTGAACGATCACTTCGGTCTTGTGGCGGCGAATGCCTTCCGGCGTGTCCCAGACACGGGTTTTGAGATAGCCTTCCACATAAATCAATTTGCCCTTCTTCAGGTATTGACCGCAGATTTCGGCCAATCGCGCCCAGGCCACCAGCTCATGAAATTCCGCGCTGGAATGCTTAGCTCCGTCCCTGGCCATCCACTGGCGGTTCGTGGCGATACCAAAGGTGCAGACTTGTTGACCGTTCGGCGTCTGCCGCAATTCTGGATCTCGGGTCAGATTCCCGATCAGAATCACCTTGTTCACGCTTCTCATCGTAAAAAAGTAAAGAAATAAAAAAAATCTTTTTTAGAGTTTTAAATCCAGATCGTCGCTGAAAATATCCTCCAGTTTTTCATCCAGGGTCTTCTTGTCGGCAGCCTTTGACTGCTCTGCCGAAGCTTCCGGCTGAGAAGCCGGAACTGATGGTACAGGAGTTGACGAAGCCGGGGGTTGCGCTTTTTCCTTCTCGACGACTGGCTCAGTCGCCA
>JAUYKR010000021.1 GCA_030699855.1 bacterium | reverse complement strand
GTCCGACCGGGAAGAAAACCTGGTGGTGGAATGCGACCTCGGCCTGATCGAACTCAAGCGCAAGGACTGGCCCTTTTATCCGGAGCGACGCCTCAAGGTCGAAGAACTATGAGTACACCTCCTCGTTATCGGATGCCGGCAGAGTGGGAGCCCCACGGGGCGACCTGGATTGCCTGGCCGCACAACCAAGAACATTGGCCGGGAAATTTTGAGCCTATTCCCAAAGTTTTCGCGTCATTTGTGGCCCTTCTGGCCAGAAGCGAGCAGGTGTTCATCTGCGTCAATGACGAAGGAATGGAGGCGAGCGCACGCCTGGCCTTGAGCCAGGCTGGTGTGAACGAGGCGGAGCTTTCCCGGATCCGTTTTTTTCAGATTCCCACCAACGCTTCCTGGTCGCGCGATCACGGACCAATTTTTGTTTTTGACGAATCCGGCCAGCTGGTTGTTACCGATTGGGTGTTCAACTGCTGGGGGGAAAAATATCCGCCCTGGGATCTGGATAATCAGGTTCCGCAAAAGATCGCCGGCCAGTTTCAACTTCCCCTCCTTCAGCCGAACATGGTGCTGGAGGGTGGATCCATCGACGTCAACGGCAGGGGGAGCTTGTTGACCACGCGGCAGTGCCTGCTCAACAGCAATCGCAATCCGAAGCTGTCCCAGCGGGAGATCGAAGCGAGACTGAGCGAGTATCTGGGCGCGATCAGCATCCTGTGGTTGGAGGAGGGAATCGTCGGTGACGATACCGACGGGCATATCGACGACATCGCCCGCTTTGTGAATGAGACGACGATCGCGTGCGCGCTGGAGTCGGACGAGGGTGATGAGAACTACGCCTTGCTTCGCAAGAATTTCTCCGACCTCCAGCAGATGAAGGACCAGGATGGAAAACCTTTTCACCTTGTTCCACTGCCGATGCCGGAACCGGTGGTCCAGGCGGGCCAGAGACTGCCGGCGAGTTATCTCAACTTCTTCATCGCCAACACGATGGTGATCGTACCCACCTTCCGCTGTCAGCGGGATCAAGAAGCCCTTTTGATTTTGCAAAACCTTTTTCCCGACCGGAAGGTCGTCGGTATCGATGCCGTCGACTGGGTATGGGGATTAGGCACTTGTCATTGTTCAACTCAGCAGATGCCAGCCCTTGTCTGATTGAGTTTTTTATTGCGTAGATCTCAACCTGTTTCTTAAACGCACATTCCTTCTTGAGACGACGTCCTTTTTTGATTTACTCAAGTCGATCATTTTTATTTCATTTCGAAATGTGCCGTGAAAAACTTCAGGAAGTTCTGGAAGCTCGGTAAAAAGGAATTTAACACGCAGTACTACGATGCGAACAGCAAAGATGAGCTGGTCATTCGGGAAGGAAATTATCAGTACAATGTTCACGATCTTACCAAGAAAAATAAGGGCGCCTTGGAAATCTTTATGCCCTTTGTGCTGGAGCAACGGCTGGGCTCCTTACTGGAGGTCTTTGCCGCCAACATAAAAAAGTACGGATACAAGGGAAAGTTTACCTATCACTATCCCATGAAGGTAAACCAAAACAAGGAGTGCGTGCTGCCCTTGGTGGCGGAAGGCGCTCACTTGGAAGTGGGGTCGGCCAATGAGTTGTGGCTGGTAAAAAAACTGTGGAATGAAGAAAGTGTTCATCATAAGTTTCGGGTGCTCTGCAATGGCCCCAAAACCGAGCGATACATTGAGCTTGTCAAAGAACTTCGGGACGATGGCATGACGGTGATTCCGATTATCGAAGATGTGTATGAGCTCGAGACTTTGGCCGGATACAAAGGCGAATTGGGACTTCGGGTTAATTTGCAGTCCAAGGTCAAATCCCGCTGGGACAAAAAGGTCGACCGCATTGGGCTCACCTCTCAGGAGATCATGGAACTTAAACCCATCAAGAACCTCAAAGTTCTCCACTATCATATCGGCTCACAAATTGAGATCGCCGACCACATTCTCGTCGCCCTCAAAGAAGCCTTTGGTGTCTATGTCAAGCTGCGCGAGAAGAATCCTTCGCTCGATACCTTGAACCTTGGAGGAGGATTTGCCGTTTTCTATGACAAGAAGAACAAGTACACCATCGAAACGGTCGTGCCCCGCATTATCAAAACTCTCAAGCAATTGTCCGAGAAGGCCGGTATTCCCGCTCCAAACATCATTGTCGAATGGGGAAGGTACATCGTGGCTCCGGCGCAACTGACCATCTATAAGATCGTGGCCGAAAAGGACATCCCCAAGGCCACGGCCAGCAAGTGGTACATCATCAACGGCAGCTTCATGAACGACCTGCTCGATACCTGGGCCATCCACCAAAAGTGGCAGGTGGTGCCGGTAAATTGCATGAAGGCCAAGAAGCGCCATCGGGTGTGGCTGGCCGGCATGAGCTGTGATTCCGATGATCGATATACCGCCAGTGACGGCTACGTATTGTTGCCCTGTTTGGACGAACTGGGGCCGGATGAACATCTCTACGTGGCCTTTTTCGACACCGGCGCTTATCAAGACGCCTTCGCCTCTCATCACTGTCTGTTGTCTTCTCCGGCAAAGGTGATCCTCCAGGACGGCATGGTAAAAGTCGCTCGACAGCGAGAAACTCCCGAGATGGTCGGAAAGTTATTCGGTTGGTAGAACCACCTTCGTTACCGCTTGCCTGGCGTTCAGTTCAGAGTCCCTTCTGACTTCGCTTCCGCGAGCTTTGCGTTGCCCCTGGTATTTGCCCTGGTAGGGGTTCAGCGTGGCCTGGTCCATTTGCGCGAACACCAGTTGGCAGATTCTGCGGCCGGCGCTTAACCTGATGGGCAACGAGTTGGCGTTGAAAATCTCCAGCGTAATTTCGCCCTCAAACCCCGGGTCCACCCAGCCGGCGTTTTGGATAAAAAGTCCCATTCTTCCAATCGAACTGCGGCCTTCCACGAAGGCGGTGATATGGCTGGGCAGCTTGATGTATTCCATGGTCGTGGCCAGGATGAAGGATTTGGGAGGAATGACGATGTCGTTCTTTTCCAGCTCGCGGTAGTGGATGGGGTCATCCATGGTGATGATCTCCATGTGATGCTCGTCCAGGGTCAGAAAGTGATTTCCCAGGCGAATGTCCACCGAGGCCGGCTGGATCTGATGGGGTTCGAGGGGTTCGAGGACGATGGTTCCGTCGGCGAGGTACTTTCTGATGGTGGCGTCGGAGAGGATCATGGGGGGTGGTAAGCTGATGATAGTTTGCCGTTTTTCGAGATGATTGTAAACTCAGTAATGTAAGCAGGTGAGGCATATGTTTGTTCGAACTACCCACCAATTCTGAGAACATGTTCTCAGAATTGATACCAATGCGGGCCGAACGTTCTCACAAACACACGTCTCACCTGCTCACAAGTTTTCTTAGGAGGTGGGGTGTGGGTGAATTGTGAAGCGAGCCTGCCTCCTACTTTTAAAAGATAGTTATGGACGTTCCAGTTCGGATCACCTATCACCAACAGAGGAGCTCGACGGCTCGGATTCGGGATGGGGAAATTGTTTTGCGAATTTCTTCCTTCGCTCCCCGACGGGAGCAGGAGCGGCATATTGAGGAGCTGCTCAAAACAATGCAAAAGAAGCTGCCGAAGCAGAGCAAAAAAGTCGCACTGAGTTTGCGCTCAGTGTTTGCAGAAGGGGAAGTGTTGCTGAGCACGGGAGCCTGCTATCAGATACGAACCAAGCAGGGGAATGTGAGCAAGTACAAAGTGGAAAAATTGAGCTCTACCTTGATCCTGATCTGGCCCAGCTCTGAGCTTGAATTTGATGAGACTCAAGCGGAGCAGGCGCTGTGGAAATTTTTGGCCAAGGATCAAATCAAAGCAGTTGAACAGCGCTTGCGCGATCTTCGTCAGGATTGGATAGAAGAAAATTTTCGAAAAGTGCGCTGGCGGATGGTCAGCTCCCGCTGGGGGAGCTGTGACAAGCGGCAGGGGATCATCATGCTGTCGGTGAAGCTGCTGCTGGTCGAACCAAGACTTCTCGACTATGTGTGCGTGCACGAGCTGGCCCACCTGAAATATGCCGATCATTCCGATCTGTTTTGGGATCTGGTCGCTCAAAAAATGCCGGACTGGAAAATCCAGCGCAAGAAGCTGAGGGGGTATGAGTAAATTTTGACATTCTGTTGTTTGTCATTATAATAATGCCCCTTTTTTGTTTTTCTTATGAGTCAGGAACTTTCTACTTTGCCGCTGGTAGAAGAGCCAGCTACGGTGATACCTCTTACATCGGTAATGCGCCCCCTTCCTGATGCAGCGGCTGAACTTGATCATGCTGCCCGACAGGCGGGTCTTTCGGAAGAGAGGTCTGATCTGCTTCGGGTAGCTCTGCAGGAGGGGCTGGGCCATTTCTTGTTGCAGGCTTTTTTGGAGGCTTATCGTTTAGACGGCTCTGGTCCCGGGAAGGCAGAGTCTCATTGGGAAAACATTGATCAGTCGAAGCTTGATGAGCTGAGCACTGCATCTCGGCAACTTGCGGAACGCTTGGTGGATTTTCGCTTTGACCGTCTCGAGGGGGTTTCGAAAGCGGGACAAGAGGGGGCCAGTTTGGAGCATGAAGTTCCTCTCAAGATTCCGGAATACAGTCTGGAATATCTTCGAAAGATTGCTGCTCTTGTGGGTTTGAGTGTGGCAAATGGTGCTCCCGACGAAGGGAACACGTTGAAGTTTCGCAAGCTTTCAGGTGGTCCGCTCTCACATACCGCCGGTGAAGAAGCAACGCCACGACTGGATGATGCTCCTGATATTCTTGCCAAAAAACGTCGACAGCGCCTTTTGGGAGCTTTGGCACTTCTTACTTCCAGCTATCTTGAGGTGCCTGATCATTCCCCCCAGCTTGATCGAATGGATGAGGTCGCCGGCCGCATGCTTGCCTGCCTGAAGGACCCAAATTCTGTGTCTTCTTCGCGTCGCCGCTTTTCTTTTAACGCTCTTCACGGGGAGGTGGCTCGGGTTGATGAGCGTATTGGCTCTTTTATTGCCCTCCTCCAGACCGAGGGCTTAGACATTCAGGTGCATCGGCAAGCCTTGGGTCGTGATACCCCGCCTCCCCCAAAGGGGTTTTGGTCCAAGCTTTGGCGTTGGCTGGCGCCACCAGATGAGGGGAGCCGAAAGGATGATCATGTTGACTATTCCTTTTCATTTGCTGCCGTAGCCGATGGAGGCGATGGAGAAGCTGTCAGTCTTCCCAAAGATGATGCTTCAGAGGTCTCACCCGCATTGCTTGGGGCTTTTTCCGCTCAATTGCGGGACAGAGCGAGTGAACAAGCAGGTCAGGAAGCCCAGAGAGATCGCCTGCTGTTGCATGTTCTGACACCTCTTGCGCGGGCCCATGTGTCAGGTGATGATGCACCTTATGACGCCGACAATTTTGCCAGGGAACTTCTTCAAAAGCTGACGGTTTATTTTCGCGCAGCTTCCGACTCTGAACCTCCCGAACAGGTTTTTGCATTTCGATGTCCAACAGGCAGCGCTTCTGAGAACGCGCGGCAGGGGTTTGAGTTTCTTCGTCAGGTTTTTGAAGCGATGCGTATCCACACCTCTCTCGAACAAAGAGAGAAGGGTGGTAAAATCCTTTTTTCTTTTTCGGTTGGAGGGACGGCTCCTGCGGAGCATCACTAAGCCGGAGTTCGAACTATTAAGAATATCTTAAAGTGCCTTGATCCTTCGATTTCACTCAGGATCCCCGCGCTTATGTTATTCCAATACGGGCCTCAATCCCGCGACACAGCTCGGGATTTCGGCTCTTATGTTATTCCAATACGGGCCTCAATCTCCTGATCTACAAATACCCGCTTGCGGCCGTACTTCAGCCGGCAATACTCCTTCACAATTTCAGCCCCTTTTTCGTTGGCGCTGGAGGTGTCCCAAATGGTTTCGATGCTGAATGGTCGTGATGGAGCGTTATTGATGCTCAGCTTCACGTAGGCTTTGTAGTTGGAAATATTGATGATGTCTTGTTCGGACAACACCGGAGCGAATTCCTTGGCCATGTATTCGCCGTCCTCAGCGCCGATTTTAAACGCCAAGATAGTGCCGACGTTACCGAAGACGGCGTCGCGAATGGCGGTGCTCTGTTTACCAAATTTACTGACCGTCAACTGGCCGATGTACTGGTGAGCCATGATCAAAGCCAGCTGATACTTTCGCGCTTCGGATAGGATGGAACAAAAGCTGTCGGTGGCGAAGTTCTGGAACTCGTCCACGTACAGGTAAAACGGTTTTCGTTTATCTTCCGGTAAATCCACCCGACTCATGGCCGCCATCTGCAATTGGGCCACGCAGACCAGTCCCAGCAGCTGGGTGTTCAGATCTCCGATTTTTCCCTTGGACAAGTTAATCAGCAAGATCTTTCCTTCGTCCATGCACTGGCGGAAGTTGAAAGCCGATTTGGGCTGACCGATGGTGTTTCTCATGATGGTGTTGGTGATGAAGGGCCCGAACTTGGCGCTGAAATAGGGGATCATTTCCTGGCGTTCGCGCTCGCCGGTGTTGGCATACTCATGTTCCCAAAAGGACTTCACCACCGGATTTTTTACCTTGGCTACTTTGTACTTCATGAACTCGTTATCGACGAAGATGCGGGGGACGTCGATCAGGGTGGCGCCTTCTTCCTGATCTTCCATCAGGGTCAGGCAGGCGTTGCGGAAGTAGTGCTGGATGCGGGGGCCGAAAATTTCATCTCCGAACAATTTGATAAAAATCTCCGTGGCCTGAGATGAGGCCATGTCCATCTCCGCCGGGTTGTTGGCCTGGAGCATGTTCAGACCCATGGGCCTCTCCTGGTCGGAGGGGTTAAAGAGAATCACGTCTTTGGCGCGTTCTTTGGGAATATACTTTAAACAGTCTTCAATCAGATCCCCGTGGGGGTCGATCACGCAACAGCCGTTGCCATTTTTGATGTCCTGACGGGCCATGAAGTTGAGGAGTACCGACTTACCGGAGCCGGATTTACCGATGATGTACATGTGGCGGGTGCGGTCTTTTGGCAGAATATAGGCCGGAGTGATCTGATTACGAAAGACATTGTTCCCCATCAGGGTGCCTTCGTGTGTCAAATTGGTAGGCGGTGGCAATACCTTGTAATCCAGCCACTTGATGATGGGGGTGAAGTTGTAGCGGCTGTTGGGGATGTGATAGATCGAACTGAGCTCTTCCGGAACCAGGATTGATTCTTTTTCGCCATAGCCGCGCAAGCGGCGGTGGAAATTGAACATGATCCAGGGAGTGTTGATGCAATCAACGGGAATGACGCGGCGATTTTGAAACCAGTTGGAGCCTTGATTACTAAAGGTATTAAAACCCAGCACCAGAGAATCAAGAATGTGACCGGCCCTGCTGACCGTTGGTCCGCTGGCCACCACTCGAATGGTGGTATCAAATCCTTCTTGATTAGCCTTCTCGCCCATATGCTTGAGAATTTCCTCCTCCGACTGGAGCATGCGCACGAAGGAATCGCCGCTGCTGGCTCCGGGGGCGCTGGTTTTTCCCGATCCTCTGACGGTACCGGAAACCCAGTCGAGCAAGCTAAACAGGAAGCCGAAGACTGGAATTTTCTTCAGCAGGGGCATAACCCAGCCCGGACTTTTTTTCTGAAACAACTGACCGGCCACGTTTCTGGCGGTAGTGTTCCAACTTCTTCCGCGTGGATTCACGTGAATTTGTATAGCGGCCCGGTCCGTTTCTTGTAATTTTGAAAACACATTGGTCATTTCATTCAAGGCATCGCTGCCCATGGTTTTGTAAGTCCGCAGTGGAAAGAAAGTAAGGCGAGCCAGGAACAGGTAGTAGGCCTTTACTTTTGATCCTTCGGGAATGATGTCGTAGGGTTTTGTTTCCTCCACGTCGGCATCGGGGTAAAAAGACGTAATCTGGCGGGCGATCAGATCGGCGTAGCGCCTGCTGGTGACGATATAAAAATGAACCAGATGGCCGTCAAAAAAGGTCTCAAAAGTGGCATAGTCGTTATTCCACAGAATGGTGCGGATACGGTTCATCAGGTTCAGTTCCTGAATCTCATAAATGGAGCGATAAATGCCCTCCATCACCGCTACCTTTTCCTTAAAATCTTTTTCCGTCTGATCTTCCTTATCTTTTTTTGAGTCGGTGCGGGGGGTGGTAATTTTCAGGAATACTTTTCGTCTGCTCTCAAAAATTGCGTGGGCCATCCGGACAAACCAGACAAAAATCCACCAGCTGATCTGAATGGCGGCCAGGAACAGCAGCCAGTTCAGCAGTGTGCCCCAGAAGTCGGTTGCGAAATTGCCAAGGAAGGAGAACATGGAGTTCTTTTTTGGTAAAATTGCCTATAATCCTTTAATTATAGCGCAAAATAGCTATTTTGAGGAGTCCAGCTATCTTGACGGAGATTGATTGAATGGTGAGACGTTTTTTTTGCATTTGCGGGAACGGTTGTTATGCTGCCAGTGTATCACTTCACGGTTTTTTTATGGTCACCGCCGAGAGTATTCATCCTTTTCTTGGGTCTTGCCTTGAGGCTACTCATGTGGATGGATTTTCAGGAAGTTTCTACAAAGGCAAGGTCAGAGATAATTATATCACTGAGGACGGTAAACGTATTTTGGTCACGACAGACCGCCAAAGCGCCTTCGACCAGGTGCTGGGAATGATTCCCCTGAAGGGTCAGGCTCTGAACCAGCTTTCCGCCTGGTGGTTTGAGCACACAAAGGACATTGTTCCCAATCATGTCATCTCCGTTCCGGACCCCAACATCGTGGTGGCGAGAAACCTCAAGCCGATCCCGATCGAGATGGTGGTTCGCGGTTATCTGAGCGGAACCACCGGTACTTCTGCCTGGAAGGCTTACGAAAAAGGCGAGCGGATCTATTGCGGTCACCGTCTTCCCGAGGGGATGGTCAAAAACCAGCCTTTCGAAAAGCCCCTGATTACTCCCACTACGAAATCCGATGTGCACGATGAGAATATTGACTTCTTCACCGTTCCCGAAAGCGGCATCGTCACGCCTCAACAGTGGGAGGTTCTCGTCCAGGCTACCTTTGCTCTGTTCGCCCGCGGCCAGGAACTGGCCAAAAAGGGAGGTTTGATTCTGGTCGATACCAAATACGAGTTTGGGGTGGATGAGGAAGATGGAAAAATTTATGTGATCGACGAAATCCACACCCCGGACTCTTCCCGCTACTGGAAGGCGGATACTTACGAGGCGCGTCTTGCCGCCGGTCAGGAGCCGGAAAACTTCGATAAGGAATTTCTCCGCCTGTGGTACACCGCCCGCTGCAATCCCTACAAAGATCCGCTTCCGGCCATGCCGGATGAATTTCGGATCGAAGTGGCGCAGCGGTATATCGAATCCTACGAGCTGATTACTGGCAAGACCTTTGAACTTCCTGATCCGGATGTGCAGGGGAGGGTGGAGGGGGTTTTGAGAGGATTGGTTGGGTAATTGATGGGAAGGGGGTGGGTGTTTTTGTTTGCATAAACTCCAAAATATTGTATATTGCCTGCAGATTGTTAATACACTCCAATGTCCGGACCTGCAGAAGGTACTCCTGATATCGAAGCCGCCATTGCCCTCCCTGAAGCTGCAAAAGCTGCTGGGCCTGTTGCTGATCCTCAGGCAGGAATAGATGCGCTCAGTGCCAAATCAACTATAGATGCCGTTCTTGCAGACACCTCAAGCGAAACTGCTGAAGTTAGCCTCGCCCGCTTTCAGGCCCAGTTTGAATCACCCAAATTTCAAAACAAAGGTAGCTGTACCTGGCAGGAAGTAGAAAAACGCCTTACAGCCAACAATGGCCATTACCTCAACCTTGCCGTAGCCATGGAGCAGGGCGGAACCCTCTTTGGCATCGACAAAGACGGCAACCCCCTGATTGCCGACGGCGGTGTTGAACCCATCCTGTGTGGCATGAATTATGCGAATACCCGCAGGGCCGTTATGTTTACAGAAGGAGAAGAGGGAAGTGAACCAACCCCGACAGGCTACGAACTCTTTCCCTACGCTGGCGATTATGAAAAAAGCCCTGAGATTCTTGCCTTCGAAGCTGCTACCGGTGAGCCATTTATACGGTCTGAGGATAGCGAGCAATACAGGGAATCATGGTTGGAATCCGGAGACGATCCTGCCTGGCCGGGGCGCGTGGGCTTCTTTCCGGCCGACGGCGACGCCCGCGTGTTCGGCGGTCGTCCGCAGCTCTCGAATCCGAGGCTCGGTGCGCGTCGTCTGCTAAGGGTCAAGGCTTGAGCTTTGGATTTTGGTTTTTTGAAGCTTCACATTTTTCCTTGCTATTTTGTACAAAACTCTGTACAATTTTTACGTATTCATTCTTTATGTCTGATTTTGTCACCGTATCGGAAGGCAGGGCAAAGCTACCCCAGCTGGTAAAGCAGCTGGCCAGTGACGGCGGGCAGGTGGTGGTGACGGTTCATGGTAAGCCAAAAGTGATGATGATGAATTATGACGATTATATGGAGATTTTGGATATGTATGCCTTTGGCATTACACCACAGGTCTTGCAGGAGAGTTTGGATTCTGGTATAAGTACTATGACTTTAGAGGATTTGAAGAAAGAGCATGGGTTGGAAGATTGAATATACAGGGGGAGTTGAAAAGCAATTTTATAAATATTCGAAAGATATTCGGACGGCTTTTGTGCGGCGCTTTGATGAGATCCAAAAGGATCCATTTTGTGGTAGGCGGCTAAAAGGAGAATACCACCAATACTTGAAGGTAAAATTTCGATTCAAGCGAAATGACTATCGAATTGTGTATCAAATTATCAGAAATGAAGTTAGGGTTCTCGTTGTTTTCGTGGGAACCCGAGAGGGGTTCTATCAACGCCTGAGGCGATTGCTGTAGTTCTTCTTACCTGATTTTATGTCACTGCCAATTTGTTCTCTCAAACCCCGCCGCGATACCCCTATTCGTGCCGGTCACCCCTGGATTTTTTCCAATGCTCTTCAAACGCCAGAAAAAATAGCGGCGGGAGCTTTGGTCGAGGTCAGAAGCGCGGAAGGAGAATTTTTGGGGATCGGAACGTTTAATCCCAAAAATTCCATCTGCGTGCGCTTGATCAGCCGCGAGAAGCGAGACATTGATACCAGTTTTTTCGCCGAAAAATTATCAGCTCTGGATTCCAGAAAACGCTCGCTTCTTTCGCCTGATACGACCGGATACCGTATCTGCCACGCCGACGCCGATGGCTTGCCGGGATTGGTGGTCGATCGGTATCAAGATGTGATAGTTTTCCAAATCCACACCTTGGGAATGGACTTGCTTCGTTCACAGGTCTTGACCGCTCTTGAACAAGCCTTTCACCCGCAGGCGATTGTGGAGCGCTCGGATCTCGAAGCCAGGAAAATGGAGGGGCTGCAGCCCCTTCCTCCTCAGGTTCATCAGGGGGATGTGGATGGAGTGGTTGCTTTTCTGGAAAACGGCTTGAACTTCTTGGCTGATGTTCTCCACGGTCAAAAAACCGGATTTTTTCTGGATCAGCGAGACACTCGCGCCTTGGTGCGCTCGCTGGCCAAGGATAAGTCAGTGGTGAACCTCTTCGGCTATACCGGTGCCTTTTCCGTGGCCGCTTTGATGGGAGGAGCAAAGCGTGCCGTTACGATTGATGTTTCGGCGCCGGCTCTAGCTGTGGTTTCCCGCCACTACGAACTCAACGGACTTCAGGTTCAGTCTGGCGATACGGTGCAAGCCGATGTGATCGACCTGCTTCGTTCCGGCTCGTTGCCGTTTCGTCCCGATCTGCTCATCTGCGATCCGCCGGCCTTTGCCAAAACTCAGGAGAGAGCCGCGGAAGCGGCGAGGGCGTATATTGGTCTCAACCAGAAGTGCCTGGAGCAACTGGGGGGAGGAGGCATCCTCATCACCAGCTCCTGCAGCGGACGGGTCACTGCGGAAGAATTCCGAAATCTGCTCCGCATCGCCGCCGGACAGGCCAGAAAAAAGGTTCAGCTGCTGTCCTTCCACGAACACCCGGTTGATCATCCACAAATGTTGGCCTTCCCGGAGGGGTGGTATCTGAAGACGGCAGTTCTCATGGTCCTCTAATTCCTCGCCACCACCAGCCCCCAGACCTGCTGCGCTCCGGCCTTCCGGAGCACTTTCGCGCATTCTTCCAGGGTTGTTCCGGTGGTAGCAACGTCGTCGACGAGAATACAAGTTGTTTCCGGATTGATCTTGTCTGTAGTCGAAAAAGCCTTTTCCAGATTTTTCAGGCGGGCCTGTCTGGAACCGGCCTTTACCTGAGAAGTCGTGTAGCGGTCGCGGTTGAGGAGGGAGGAGTCGAGAGAGATTGCTTTGCAGGCGCGCAATGACTCCTCCACTGCTTTTGCGAGCTCCTCGGCCTGATTAAATCCACGCTCTCTGCACCTTCTGCGGTGTAGGGGAACGGGGATGAGGCAGTAATCCTGACCCGGTCTGGTCGTAATCTGATTCAAGCCAAACTTCAGGCTGCGAGCCAGCATCGAGCCCAGCTTCTCGGCAATATCTTCCGGATGGCGCTGATACTTCAAGGTGTGAATGGCAGTGGTGAGCAGCTTATTCTTCGAATACGGCGAAGCGACGATCAGCCGGTTCAGATGCTTCAACCGGTAGTCGATGTGCTGGCCTTCGTATTGTTCGATGAGCTTGAAGCAGGATTCGCAGAGCCAGGTGTCCACCTGTTTGCAGCCCAGGCAACGCCTGGGGAAAATCAGATCGAGAATGAAATTCTTCAGAGCCCTCATTTGGTATGGTAATAGCTGATTTTCCTCTATACTCAGCCTGTTTTCAAGCCAATATGATCTTAGGCATTGACTGTTCCCGCCTGGCTTCCGAGCGGCCCACGGGGGTGGAACTTTACACCGATCGGGTTCTCGAAGGGTTGATTCAGCGGGCCGATCAGCTGGGTTACGACGAGGTTCGCTGTTACGTCCGCAACGCCAGACAAGTCGAGCAACTTTTATTTTGGAAGGACAAGTATAGGGCGGAGAAGACAAAAGTTCGTCTGATTGAGTGCAAGCGATTGTGGACCTATCTGGGTCTGTCCTGGGAGCTGTTTCGCCGACCGGTGGATGCCTTCTTCGAGCCCTCGCACGTATTGCCCTGGTTCGCGCCCAAGCGGTCTGTTCTCACCGTGCACGGAGTGGAAGCGCTGCTGCTCCCGCAAGCTTACTCCTGGTTTCTGCGCTGGTACCAGCGTCATACTTTGCTGCGAGCGAAGCGAATAGGCGCGCGGTTTATTGCCGTTTCTCAGGCGGTTAAGAATGATCTGGTTCGGCTGCTGGGGATAGAAGAGGGGAGAATTGCGGTGGTTTATAATGGATTTGATGAAGTCGGGAGTCGGGAGTTTGGAGTCGGGAGTTTGGAGATCCAATTTCAGTATATTCTGCATGTGGGGAGATTAGAGGAGCGAAAAAATCAGATCAGACTTATCGACGCTTTTGAACAAATCGCTGGCGAGTTTTCTGAGCTTGAACTTGTTTTAGTCGGCGGAGATGGGCAGGGGGCGGAGAATATAAAATTAAAAATTAAAAAGTTAGAATGCAAAAAAAGAATCCATCTGATGGGTTATCAAATGCAGGAAGTGGTTCGGAGCCTGATGAAGCACGCACGAGTGTTTGCTTATCCCAGCCTGGCCGAGGGGTTTGGGATCCCAATTCTGGAAGCTTTTTCCGCCGGTACGCCGGTACTCACTTCACGAGGCTCAGCTTGCGAGGAGGTAGCCGGTGGAGCGGCGGTTTTGTGTGATCCTTTGGACGTTCAGAGTATTGCGAATGGACTTAGGAAGCTGCTTTCGGACGAGAATTTGAGAAAAGAGAAAATTGAGGGGGGAGCCCTTCGACTGCGCTCAGGGCCGTTTTCCTGGGAGAAGTGTGTGGAGGGGGTGGTGGGGGTGTTGGCCGATGGCATCTCGGGCTGATTTTTGGTATAATGAGAGGAATATTTTTTCTCCATGCTCATTCCCGATGCTTATCGATCCTATAATGATCGTATTGGTGCTGCCAAACGAGCTGGTATTATTCGTCGTGGAGGGAAAGTATCCAGGGAACTAGGTCCTTATTGGGATATCCATGCTCCTCATCCTGATCTCATTATTAACCCCCAGTGCCAGTTTGGGGCTTTGAAGGAGGCAAATACCCGTCATTTACCCGCTGTGGCCGCTGATCTCTTGCGGGTCTTCTGTCGTCAGCGCGACACGCGTTTTTTGGAAATCGGACATGGGGCGGGTGTGGCTTGCTCTGATGCTTATGATATTGGTCAGGCTTCATCCCATCGCCTTCATATTACCGCAGTCAGTATGTATGGCATTGATCCCTGGACGAAAATCAGGGCGGATATTGGTGAGATTCGAGAACGATTGGAAAAAGCGGCCCATCCAGATGGGCGGGAAAGTCGACTGAGTCCCGAAATACTGGAAGAAATTCAGTGGATTCGAGACAGAGCACCTTTGGATCTCGTGCTCTACGCTGATCAATTGGAAGAGCTTGGCATTGTCGAAGTGTTAGGTTTGGATGGACCGCCGCTGATTGATCTTCAGCTCGAGGGTAGGTTCCCCTATGAAATTGATTTATCGGGTCAGACATTTGACCTTGTTTATGATGGCAATGCTGCCCTTCGTCATAACGAATTATGGCGGTTTGCTGAAACGCTTCGTGAAGAACTCAAATTAGTTGCTCCAGAAGGCATCCTATACTTCATTCCGTTTTGGAAGGATTCACATCAGATGATAATTGAGCCTGAATGGAGCGAGATTTTTTCTGAACCTGTTATTGTCCTTGCGGACAACGATGATGATAAAAAAGAAGATGGATGTTTGGTAGTGAGGCGAGACTCTCAGTTAGGATCTCAGATTCTAGAATTCTTCGAGGGAGAGATTCGGGATATGGGCGTGACATTAATTCCCAATATGATTGAGAGGGTACAGCAGTTATTGGTGGGCGCAGGCCCTGTCATGCACAGTGATTGAGAAAGTTCACGTACCTTCTGTGCACTTGAAGGATTATCAACCGGCTTAAATAACAGTTGCCTTCTCTCAGGTCTAGATGTACTATGGTATCATCTATATGATTATCTATACCTTCGTATGGCACTTGCGAAACTCATGACCAATTTGTTTCCAGAATACTATACCTATATCCGTTCTGAGGCGAAGGCGCAGAAGAAAACGCTGCGTCAGATTATAGAGGAGGCGATTCAGGTTTATAAGCGTGAAAAGCGCAAAGAACAAATTCGTAGGGACTGTGCTCGTATGGCGGAAGATGTGGAATATTTGAAAGAGTCAGTTGAGTTGGCGGAAATGGGCATGGTGGAATACGCTAAAATTCTTGAAAATGCTGATAAAGAAGTATGATATTGTTTTAGTATTGCTGGATCCCACTCGTGGCTCTGAACAAAAAGGCACAAGGCCATGTTTGGTTGTGCAAAATAACGAAGTAAACAAATTTTCTCGAACTACTGTTGTTTGTCCATTTACGACAACCTTAAAAGACTATTTTTTTCACGTAAAGGTTCTTCCTTCACGTGAAAATGGTCTTATCCAGCCCAGTGCTCTTGATCTGCTACAGATTCGTACCGTTGACAAGGAAAGGATAGTTCGAACTGTAGGGGTGCTGGAGTTTTCGTATCGAGAGATTTTTCGAAACGCATTTCTTGAGAGTTTTGATGTCGATGATCATTTTGCGGGAGATGCGAGTTAGAAGTATATACTTGCAATATATATTCATGAGGCATATAATTAGGGTATCTTCACCTAAACCCTATGTCTACCAATTCCGCTGTTATTAAGGCTATTTTCACCACTCCTCCCGAAGTGTGGGAGGCGTTTAAAGTGGTTGTACCCAAACGAGAGTGGAGCAAAACTCTGGTGGCTTTGATCAAGGATTATCTGGAAAGGGGTCGTAGGGAAATTTTGCTCAAGGAGGCCGAGGAGCTTTTTGAAGAGTCACTCCAGCCTGGTACTTTTTCCGGAAAATCTGGGACAGAGTTTTTGCGTGAGTATCGTTATTCAGCTGATCGAAAATGATGAAATACGTTGCTGATGCCTCAGCTCTCTACCAATTTTTGGTTGGATACAAGGAACGATATGCCATACAGGGGAAGGTTATGGCTCATGATTTATATAAGGGCAGGATCGAAATCTCTGTTCCGACACTTTGGCAGTTTGAGATCGGGAACATTCTTCTCTATGGTGCTCACGAACCTTCTGTTTGTGGAAAGTTTTGGCATGCCTTTTTAAATCTTCCCTTATCGTATTGTCGTTTTTCTGCGGATGATCATAAGGGGATTTTGGACCTGGCCAGGAAGTACGGAACGACTTATTACGATATGAGCTACTTTTTCCTCGCCCAAAAACTCGATTGCCCCCTTGTCTCAGGGGATGAGAAGTTCATCAGAAAGGTCGGATCGAATAGCATTCTTCATCTGAAAGACTATCTGGCTGCCTAGGGCGTTCAGAGCTGCTCCAGCAAATCCACCAGCAGCTCTTCGATCTCGCTCAGAGCTTACAAGTTAGAGTAATGCAGGCAACTTAAAGATTTTCTAGGAAGTCAACTAACAGCCTGATCCCATATCCGGTGGCCATATTCACCTCATAATCTTTCGGTTCTTTGGTGAAAGCGGTGCCAGCAATATCCAGGTGGGCCCATTTGGTTTCGCCCACGAACTGCTTCAGAAACGCGGCTGCTCTGCAGGCGCCGCCATAGGGCACATCGGCCAGATTGGTCAGATCGGCCAGCTTGCCTTTTATGCTCTTTTCATCGGCTTCTGTTATAGGCAGATGGCAAACCGCTTCATCGGTTCGCTGTGCCGCTGTTTTGATCTTTTCGATCAAGCCCTGATCAGTTCCGAACAGTCCGGCGGTGCGGTAGCCCAGAGCCACCATACAGGCGCCGGTCAGGGTGGCCAGGTCGATCAAATATTTCGGCTTGTACTTGTCGACGGCGTAGGAGAGGGCGTCGCAGAGGATCATCCGCCCTTCGGCGTCGGTATTGGCGATCTCCACGGTCTTGCCGCTGTAGGTGCTGATGATATCCGAAGGCCGGTATGAATGAGGCCCCACGGCGTTATCCGTAATTGGCATGATGCCGATGACATGGCGCTTGATATCCAGTTTTTTCAGCAATTTAAATACCCCCAACACTACCGCCGCTCCGGCCATATCCAACTGCATGTCCTGCATGGAATTGGAGGGCTTCAGGCTGATTCCGCCGGTATCGAAGACGATCCCTTTGCCGCAAATGACCAGCGGCTCCTCTTTGGCCCCCTTGTGTTCCAGGATGACCATGTGGGCCGATTCTTCCGAGCCTCTATTCACCGCCAGCAAGCCGCCCATGCCCAGTTTTTCCAACTTCTTCTTATCCAGATCGGTGATGGTGATGGAGTGTTCCTTGGCCGCCCCCCGTATCTCATCGACAAAAGCGCTGATGCTGAGGTGATTGGGGCCGCAGTTGACCAGGTCTCTGGTGTCATTAATCGTTTCGGCCAGGGCTTGAGCTCGCGAGATTCGCTCGCGCTGGTGGTGATCCCAGTCCTTGGCGAGTAAGGATATTGTTTGCAATGCCTCTTTTTCACGCTTTTTTTGTTCTTCTCCGGTCTTATAAATAGCGGGGTTATAATCACCCAGCAAAATACCTTCCGCGAAGGCCTGCAGGTCGTCTTGAGCCAGGGAGGGAATGCGGAGGTCCACGGTCTTCTCCTTCACCCCCTTAGCGGCGCGAATAATTTTGGCGCCGAAATTTCTGGCCTCTTTTTCATTCCAATCGGCTTCTTTGCCCAGGCCGTAGAGTAGGATCACCCTGGGTTTGGTCTTGGTATCGAAAACGCTGTTCAGGATCTGGTCTTTTTTGCCAGAAAAGACCTTACTTTTGGTGAGCGCCGCCACCAGATCCAGCGTGTTCTTGCCCAAAAGAGAACTCTCCGGAGCTTCTCCCTCGAAGAGGGCAACGATAAGCGGGGAGTTAGCATCAGACTTGGTTTGCAGTTTAATGATCATAGAGCCAATAAGAATATCAGGAGTACTTTATCACTTTTTTGCGATTTTGGCAGAAGCTATGATAGCATCGCTTCGATAACTATTTTGTAACGTCCATCTTCATGGCAGTCACTCTCGAGGAAATCTACAAAAAGGCCGTCGAAATTGGTATCAAGTATGATCCGCGTAGTAAGGATGACCTCAGGGACTACATGAAGGAAAAAAAAGATGCCATGAAGAAAATGACCAAGCTCCAGCAAAAACTTCACCAGGATAGAACCTGGAATCCTTACGATGATACCCGGATTATTTATGGGAGCCTCAAGGCAAAAGTTTCCTGCGTCTATCTGGCCATCGATGTCGAAACCCAGGAGCTGGCCCTGATCGACGCTCTAAATCGAAAGCGCAAGGATCAGCGAAAAAAACCGATCGATCTGGCGATCGCTCATCATCCGGAAAGCTACGCCCTGGAGGGTTTGGTGGGGGTGATGGAAGACATCCAGGTGGCGACCATGAAGTACGCCGGAGTTCCTCCAAATTTAACCGCCGGAACGCTTCGCGAACGCATGGGAGACATCCAAAAAAATATTCACAGCGATAACCTGCACCGCACCCGCAACGCGGCTGAATTGCTCGACATTCCTATGCTCTGCGCCCACACCATCGCCGACAACGTGGCCTATACCATCGTCACCAATGTCCTAAAAAAACTGAAGCCCCGCAAGGTGAAAGACGTGGTGAAGGCTCTGGAAAAAATTCCCCACTTTGCCAAGGCGATGGAGGACTATGACCGACCGGTGGATGTGCAGACGGGTTCGTCCTCCAGCTGGGCCGGAAAAGTGTTCGTGGAAGGTTTTACCGGTGGTACCGATGGAAGCGAGGAAATTCTCAAATACCTCAGCCGAAACGCTCATGTGGGCACGGTGATTGCCATGCACAAAACCAAGGCTCATCGGGATGAAGCCAAAAAGCACCATCTCAACAGTATTATTACCAATCACATGGCGGCGGACTCTTTGGGCATGCAGCCTTTGGTGGACTGGCTGCGATCAAAAAAAGTTGAGGTGGTGTGCGGGCCTGGATACATCGACGCGCCGCTTTGAACCCCGGAAAAACGCCTGCCTGCCGGCAGGCAGGCGATCTGCTCGCGTTTCCCTCGAAAAAATCCTCAACGTATAACGCATACGTCTGCGGTTTTTTCTCAGTCCAACGCGTCGCATCTCATCGTTTTTCAGGGGTTCACCTGCACACAGTGTCTATTTTAACTTGAGGTTTAGTTTTTCCGACTCCCTGGGGATTCCGGATGCTCCAATGGTTTGAATGCTGAGTTCATAATCTCCGGCAATGCCGGGCCACCAAGTGGAAGAATAGTGCTGAGTTATTTTCGCGTCTTTGACGCGGAAGATGATATCCATTCTCCCGCTCGCGAGCTCTTTGGCTTTTACCGTTATTTCCATCGCATCTTTCAGTTCCTCCGGACTGATCTGGAAAAATAAATCAATTGGACTGCCAACCGTAAAGCTGGCAGCTTCTTTAGGGAAAATGAATTGAGTGGGTATGTCACCGCTCTCATCCGGTTCCTCAATGGTGATTGCCACCTCGTCGGAAGCCGTATTACCGCTGGTGTCTTTGGCAAACACGCGGATGGCATGAGGCGCGATTTCATCCGGAAGGGTCAGAGAAAGGTGAAACGGGGAAGTGCTTATTCGCTCGATTTCCCGATCATCAAGGAAAAAGAGCAGTTCGGCGACGCTCACGTTATCCCGGGCTTCGGCGCGGACAGTAATGGTAGTGTTGGCGGGAAAGATAGCGCCTTCCTGGGGGTAGGTAATTTGAACAACTGGATTTTCCGTGTCCGTGAGTTCGGCAGTCACCACTTCAATACTATCACTTGTTTGATAGCCATACTGATCGGTCAGCTTGGCCTCGATCGAAAACAATTGGCCGATTTTGTGGGTGCGAATGCGGAGCTTGCCCGTAAAAGGAGGGACAATAGCCGTGTCAGCCAATCTTCCGCTCAAGGAGTACTCCACCTTCTTTGTGCCATGAGGAGCATCGATGCGGACCTGGACGTCGATGGTGCCACCAGCCATGATTTCTCCACCGTCTGTCGGTGAGGTAATGTGGATGGAGGATTTTTGTTGCGAGCTGGACTGGGTGTGAATGTTGTCGTATTCAGTTGGAATTGCGGCCAGGATTACATAATCCTTGGCGGTGGTATCAATGAAGTTTCTGGCCCAGGCCTGCACGGGTCTTTCCCAATTGGGATCGGTTGGATTTTCCGAACGAAAATTTGCCACCAAGGCCTTTACGATCGATTCTACGGGGGTGAATTCGGTGGGAAGTTTTCGGGAGACTTCGTCAATTTCTACGGAAAGAAATGTCTGATCCACCTCTTCCGGCGTATTAAAGGTGGTAAAGAGTTCGACTATCGTATCCTTCGGAGGGGTATGAGGGGATGGAAGCAGCCCGCTCCATCTGGAGACCTTCTTCCAGGTAATACCTTTCGGCTTGGGAAACTCCTCCAGATCATTTTCTTTGGTGGCCTCTGCCATAAAGTCGTGCCAGATGCGGCCGGCGGTGGTAAGTCCGTCAGAAATGGGTTTCAGCGGGGTGGCGTCGTTGTTGCCCACCCAGACGCCGGAAGCGATACGGGTGGTATAGCCGATGATCCAGTTGTCCATCGGTTTGATGACCCCCTCGGGAATTCCGGGGGTCTTTACTCGTTTATTCGAGGTGCCGGTTTTGACGGCATTGATTTGGTTTGGAATTTGCAAACGGGTCCAGGTCGACGGGCGAGCAGCGGGGTCGGACAGGATATGATTGACGGTGTAGGCAATCTGGGGGTCGAGTACCCGCTGTTCTCGCGGCACCCTGTTCTCATTATTTTCGATGATCTTGCCATCGCTGGTTTCGATCCTTAGAAAGGGGGTGAAGGCAATCTTGTTACCGCCTCTGGCGAAGGTGCTGTAAGCGGTGACCATTTGATACAGCGTTACTTCCGCCGTCCCTAAACCAATCGAGGTTCCGTATTGATCGGCGTCGATCAGGTCGGTAAATCCCATGCTTTTGCCTAAGTTCACCACATTGTCCACTCCGGCCAAAAAAGCCATCTTTACCGCCGGAATATTTCGGGAATGGGCCAGCGCCTTGCGGACGGACGTGGGACCGTAAAAAGTCCCATCGTAATTTTGGGGGATGTAATCATTTCCAAAGTCGGTTTCCAGGTCGAAAAGAATGGTGGCGGGGGAATAGCCCTTCAGAAATCCGGCGGCGTAAACAACGGGCTTAAAAGCGGAGCCGGCCAGCCGGTTGCGGAACACCATGTTTACGTTGCCGTCGATGTCTTCATTCCAATAGTCGGCGGAGCCGACCATGG
>JAUYKR010000019.1 GCA_030699855.1 bacterium | reverse complement strand
GAGTGAATACCAGAAAGAGCAAAATGACGGAAGCGATCATAATCAGGAGCGAAGTTCTCTCCCAGAAGCGATAGGGGATAACCAGGCAGACTAGGAATCCGGCGAAGGCGATGACCATGTGGGCCACGCGTCGCCAGAAATAGAAGTCGTTTTGCTGAAAGGTATTGAACGACTCATAGACGCTGACGGAGGCGATCATGGCCAGGCCGAAGAAGGTGAGGATGAGGGTGATGATCAGGATGATGGGGTCAAAACGCTTTTTCATGTATGCTAGACGAGATTAAAAATTCGCCGTGAGATTTTTTTTGATCGCGCTTGCCATTTTACTGGCTGATCAGCTGATCAAGCAATGGGTTTTACTTGGCCTGGATTTGCCCTTGTGGCTGATTGATGGCCAGCTGGGCATTCGATTGGTCATGAATGAGAGCATTGCCTTTTCCTTGCCATTGCCGCCCAATTGGAGCCTGATATTGAGCGCGGCTGTCATCGCAGGCATGCTTCTGTTTTTTTTCCGTTCTTGCAGGCGATGTTTCTTCGCAGACCTTTGCTTCGGTCTCATCATAGGGGGAGCGCTGTCCAATCTTCTCGACCGCCTGCTGGTTGGGGCTGTGGTCGACTACATTCAGATTTTCTGGTGGCCTGTTTTTAACTTGGCAGACGCAGCCATCACCATTGGCGTATTCTGTTTTGTTTTGGGTTTTGAGCGGGTTCAGGGTAGCATTTCACAAAGTAAGTAATTTCAATGGCCTACAATTTCCCCAGTGAGTCGAGAGTGGGAGTATCCGATATTTTCTTCCGCACCATCTCCGGTTTTTTTGGAGGCGGTTTCGGCAGCTTAGTCCTCCTGATTGGAATTCCCATTTCCGGTACGGTCTCCTCACTGTCGCTGACAGAAGTTGTGGGCGAGGGTATTCACCCGTTGGTGGTCTTCATCCTGCTGGTGATCATGTACGTGTCCTTGCTGATTTCCGCCCTGGCCAGCCTGACTTTTTTCTACTACTGCGACCGTGACCGCTATCCGTTTTTGTTGTCTTCACTCAGCCATGTGTTTGCCCTTATCACGTTGATCTTCGTGGTTTCGACGCCACTCAGCTTGCTGTTGTCTTTTTCCAACTTCACCGCTTTGGGCATTATCGGCCTGATCTTGCTCGGCTTGTCGACTATTTTTTCGGTGATTACCATGGAAGTGGTGGCAAACCACAAGCATTTGCTTTTGACCCTGTACAGCAGCGCCATCGCTTTGTTCACCTTTTTCCTGCTCATGGTCATCTTCTATTTCGCTCTGGGGAGTATTACCTCGATTAAGACCACTTCGTACATCTTTGTGCTGGCTATGCCGTTTTGCTGGGCCAGTTTCGGCTTCTGGCAGGTTTCTTTCGAAATGATTTACCAGTGGACCTATCAGCTTTATGGCAGTGACTTCCTCAACTCTACTACTCGAGTAGGCAGTGATTACATCAAGGAGCAGCGGATGAAGAAAATCTAGCGTGCGTACAAAAATGTGTTAGGATTCTTCCTGAATTTCTTGTTGAGTTTCATGTTCATCGATTGGCTGGTTCTCCTCCTCTCTCTGGTTGTCCTGGGCGTGTCCGCCCATTTTTTGGTGCATTCCAGCGTTCGGATCGCTCGCTTGTTCGGACTTTCCGAATTGTTCATTGGTCTTACCTTGGTGTCCTTTGGTACCTCGGCTCCGGAGATCGCGGTATCGGTCATGGCGGCCCTGGAAGGCAAGGGTGCTTTATCGGTTGGTAATGTCATCGGTTCCAATATTTTCAACCTTGGTTTTATCCTGGGTCTGGTGGCCCTTGTTGCCGTCCAAAAGATCCACCGAAAGGTGGTGTACCGAGATGGAGTCGTGCTGCTTTTTTCCACCTTCCTTGTTCTCAGCGTAGTCTGGGATTACCAGGTCAGTTTTTGGGAAGGGGTGATGCTTCTGGGCCTGTTGGCGACCTACGTCACTTCCTTGTTCATCAACAAGAACTTGCCGCCGGAGGAAATGAAAGAATTTCAGGAAGAGGAAATGATGCCTCATCTGAAGCGACGCCAGCAGTGGATGCACTTGCTGGTGTTCTTTGTTAGTCTGTACGTGTTGGTACTGGCTTCTGACTTCACGGTGGGTTCCGCCACCAATATTGCTCTGGTGTGGGGTATCTCCGAGTGGGCGATCGGGGTGACGATCGTGGCGGCGGGGACCAGTCTGCCGGAAGTGGCGACTTCCGTTATTGCCACCATCAAACGGAGATTTGACCTGTCTATTGGCAACGTGATCGGTTCGGACATCTTTAATGCTCTTGGCATCATCGGCATAAGCGCCGTGGTGGCTCCACTGACTTTGCAGTCAAAGGTCGACATTATGGGCATGGCGGATTTTCAGTTTTCCCAGATGCTGTTGGTGGGTACCTTGCTGCTGACCTTGCTGTTTATGCGCACGGGATGGAGGCTTTCCCGAATGGAAGGATTGTGCTTGTTTCTGATCGCCGTGTCGAGAATGGGTTTTGAGATCTGGATGGGAAGCGCTTGATCAGGAGTTTATAACCACCAGCTGTCCACAGGCGGCGGCAATGTCGTCGCCCATGGTTTTGCGCTGAGTCACGGTCAGATCATAGCCCCTCAGAACTTCCTTGAAGCGGTCGGTGCGCTCTTGCTGGCTGCGGTGAAAGGACTTTCCCGAAACGGGGTTGTAGGGAATAACGTTGATCTTGCTAGAAGCGGTGCCACGAATGTATTTCGCCAGTTCGTGAGCCAGCTCTTCGCTGTCGTTCACTTCATTCAACAGGGTATATTCATACGTAATGTGGTGGCGTCGGTTTCCCAGCTTTTTGGCGTAGTCATGCGACCAGGTTTTCAGTTTCTCCAAAAAGTGAGGAACGGTGGTGGGCACGATTTCTTCGCGGCGCTTCTGATTGGCGCTATGAAGCGAAATGGCGATACGGACACTCGGCCATTCCGGATCTTCCAGGATTTTTTTCAGCACCGGCAAGATGCCCACGGTGGAAACGGTGATGCGGGTGAGGCCGAGATCGGTGTATTTGAGCCAGGTGTGAAGGGCCTCCTTGACGCTCTCATAGTTGGCGGTGGGCTCGCCCATGCCCATGAACACTACGTTGGAAATGCGCTGGGGGAGCTCTGGATGTTCCCTCAGGTATTGTTTCCAAAACCGGTACTGATCGACGATTTCGTCGCTGATGAGACTTCTCTTCAACCCCATGGTGCCGGTGGCGCAGAAGGTACAGGCCATGGCGCATCCAACCTGGGAGGATACGCAAATGGTCCACTGCTCGCGCTTATTCTTCATCAGCACGGTCTCGAAGATCAGTCCGTCGTTGGCCGTCAGCAGAGCTTTGCAGGTGTCCTGGCGGCTGTTCCAGACTAGTTGTTTCGCCTCCACACTCAGCCAGGGGATCTCCTTTTCCAGGCCCAAGCGGAGTGAGGAGGGTAGAGCGCTCACTTCATCCCAGTTTTTTGCATCGGAAAAGAGTGCTTGATTCACCTGCTCGAGGCGGTATTGTGGCTCGTCGGGGAAGAGTTTTTTGAATCGCTCTTTGCGGTTCAGAGCTTTCATGGTGATAATTCGTGGCAAATTCAATTGTGGAGGTGCTCCGCCGTGGCGGAGGAGTCGCCCCGCAATGCTGCGGGGTTGCAAACCGAATTGTGGAGGTGCCGGTGGGAGTCGAACCCACGAATGTCGGTTTTGCAAACCGAAGCGTTAAGCCACTTCGCCACGGCACCATGAAGAAATTCAGCGGACTTGCGGCTGGTGAAAGATACCCTAGTTTTGACTAAACTGGAAGGACTTTACCAATCCGGCACATGCCAGCTGTTGCGGCTCGTCTTCTTCTTTGGCAATGCAGGTGACGGTGTAGGCCATTTTGTCGCGGGCAAAGTAACTCTGAGAAAAATGGCGCAGGGGATCCGTACCGGAACTGCGGGCTCGAAAAAGGTGAAAGGCGGTTTTGACGCCTCCTACAACAACTTCTTCCGTGCTGAGTGGGCGATAGTCGATAATCGCCTTGGATCCGAGCAGGATGTTAGCCTTGGCGTATTCGAGCGACGAGGCATCGGTATTGATGGCTTCCACGACAACATTGGCGTTTTGAATGAAATCATCGCCTTCCACCTTTCGTACAAAAATGGCCACCGTTTCGGTTGGAATGGTGTTGGCAAAACTTTCCTGAGGGATTTTCCTCCAGCTGCCGGGAATATCGATGCTGAAGCTCTTGAATGCCTGACGACTTAAACCCTGCTCCTCTGTGGTATCAGCCTCTCCGCAGGCAACCGTGACGGACAAGGCAATGGCAAAAATGGCGAGAAATGCAGGTCGTTTCATGGGAAGATATAACAACCTTAATTATAGACAGTCATTGAAGTGCCGTCTATACTTGTTTTCGCGGCCGTGAGACTTTCGCATTGTGGGCTGATAGCTCAGTTGGTAGAGCAACGGCCTTTTAAGCCGCTGGTCCCGGGTTCAAGTCCCGGTCAGCCCACCATTTGTCCCGCTTTGTTTCCTCCCGGCACCACATATTGCTCTTTCTTGCCCCAGATACTATGCTCTCTATAGTTTTTCCTTGTGCCCGGGTGGCGGAATGGTAGA
>JAUYKR010000008.1 GCA_030699855.1 bacterium | reverse complement strand
GCGGGTGTTATTTGCTGCAGAAAGTTAATTGAGATCAGCAGCACGGCAATGGCGACCAGATAGTGACGCATCATGAGAGCTTAATCGTTTTAGATCTTATCTTTTTTTGCTACAGTTAGGGAAGTTTTTTTTGCCCCATGTCCGCTCCGTCTCAGTTTTCCCCGCCGGCCGGAAAAAAGAGTTCCATCAGGGACTTTCAAGCAAAGCTGGTCTTGACGGTACTCGTTATCTTATTTGTTTGGCTACTCGTGGAGTATGTCAGCTTGCTGTATAAGGGCTACCAAATCGAATTGAAAAAACAATGGTTTATCGAGGAAAATAGTCGTCTCGTCGATCAAAATCAAGAATTGGCCAAGCGTTACGAGTACTACAAGACGGATTACTTCTTTCGCAAGGAGGCCAAGCGCAAGCTGAACAAAAAGGAACCCGGGGAAAAGGTTATCATCATCACGGGAGAATCAGCCCAAATCAAGTCTGAAGCAGGGTGGGAATTTCAAACGGACATGGTCGAGAGATGGCAAGAATATTTGTTTGGGGAAAGCCAACCAGATCATAATCGTTCACAAGTTGGAAGAGAAAAAGATCCTCTTCCAAAGCCATCAGAGTAGTATCTAGGGTAAGTTTTATTCTTTATTTCTCCTTTTTATGACTGGTCAAACCTGCACGGGCACGAAAGTCGCCCAAGTTCTTCTTATTATTGGTGGAATTAACTGGGGTCTTGTCGGTCTCGGAACACTTCTTGGTAAGGGCGACTGGAATGTCGTCCACGCCTTGGTGGGCCAGTGGATGACGGTTGAGATGGTGGTCTATGTTTTGGTTGGACTTGCCGCAATTCTCTGCCTGGTGTCCTGGGCCAAGTGCTGCGGTGGAAAGTGCAGCGTGAACTAGATTTCCTGAAGGTAGACCTCTACGGTCGTAAAGTGCGAATAACAAGCGGGAGCTCCCTGTCCGGCGCTGACGGGGAGCTTTTGCAGGTGTAGGACAATGGGGTGTTGCTCATCCGCGTTCATGATGGCGCCGGTCAGCTCTTTCGTCAGCTCAAACTGCTTCATGCCGTGTTCGTCGGAATGATTGGTATAGCTGATGTTGTCTTTGAAGAGGCAGCCAATGCCGAAGCCGAAGGGGTCGGGGTTTTGCTCGTTGCGAGTTTCGTCCAGAAAGGTCAAAAAATCCTTATTTCCGCCGGCAAGAATTTTGAAACCAACATAGTCAAACTCACGGCAATTTTCCAAGCAATAGGGCTCGGTGGCAACGGTAACGGTGGAAAATCCTTTGAGGTATATGTCGCCGTGGAAGAGACCGCTGGAATTCTCAAAAGTGCCCTCCGGAAGCTGTGAATCGTACTTTTCCAACACGGCTGCAGGAGTCTCTGAGCAGGCTGTCACCACCATCAGGCTGGTCAAAAAAGTGAGGAGATTTTTTTTCATCATGGGTGCATTGGTACTACTAGGCGAAGTATGCCATATAGCTCAGGTACAAGCCAAGCAGGAAGTGAATACCGACTATCCAGCTGTGCTTGCTCATGGACTTGCCAAACTTGATGATTGGGCCGTGTGTAAAGGGGAAAATCAAAACAACTCCCTTAACCAGAACCAGCCAGCACAGGATGGTAATAATCACCGTCCAGTTTTGTACCCATATATTATGCTTCAAGACGAGAAGAAGCCCAAGCGCGACGGTCATTAAGCCGGAGACCCAGAGAATGGCGGTGTCGTCGTGAAGTTTGACCACTTTTTCCAGGAGGCCGGGATTCGTCAAAATACTCAAGCCAAGCAAAGCGAGCAGAGGGCCAAAAATTTGCGCGAGCAGAAGGGTCGTGTCCATGGGAAAGAATTAAGAATGAAAAATTAAGAATGGAATGAAATAATAATGAAAAGAATTGTGAGCAGTATAGAAGATAATTCTTTGCTGTAAAAAGCTTTGGGCTGGGCAACGGATCAGATAATGATGTGGTAAAATAGAGGCCCCTGGCCCATTCCATGATGCTTCCTGAGCAGCACATTGCCGCTGAAACAGACCGCCTCTTTAAAAAGCTGGAAAATCTGAGTTGGACCCGGACTGACTGCCAGCTCTACGCTCCGCTTACCCTGGAGATAAACCAGCTTAAAAAGGAGCAGGATGCCATTATCCTGGCCCATTCTTACCAAACCCCGGACATCGTCTACGGAGTGGCGGATTTTGTGGGGGATTCTTACGGCCTGGCGCAAATTGCGGCCGAGCACCCGGCCAGGAAGATTATCTTTTGCTCAGTACTCTTCATGGGAGAGACCGCCAAAATTCTCAGTCCGGACAAGGAAGTCCTGGTTCCTTCGCGTGCGGGTTGTTCGCTGGCCGATTCGATTACGGCTGAAGACGTAAGGGGGCTCAAAAAGAAGCACCCGGGAGTGCCGGTGGTCTGCTATGTGAACACTTCGGCGGAGGTAAAGGCGGAGAGCGATGTTTGCTGTACTTCTTCCAACGTGGTTCAGATTGTGGAGGCTCTGCCGGGCGAAGAGGTGATCTTCATTCCCGACAAATATATGGGGGACTACCTCCGGCGGATGACCAAAAAAAATGTCATCACCTGGCCCGGGGTCTGTATCGTTCACGAGGAGTTCACTTCCGATGCCGTCAAAGCCGTGCGGGAGCAGTATCCCGGGGTGAAGATCCTGGTTCATCCGGAGTGCACTTCTTCCGTGATTGATCTGGCTGATTATGTCGGTTCCACCTCGCAAATGCTGAAGTATGTTGGAGATTCAACAGATGTTTCTCCGGTGATGATCGTGAGCGAGTGCGGTCTGGCTGATCGGGTCAAGGCCGAGCATCCGGAGAGGCAGGTGGTGGGGGCCTGCGCGCTGTGTCCCTACATGAAGCAAATTGCCCTCAAAGACGTGCAGGTGGCCCTGAAAAACCCGCGGCCGGAACAGCGAGTGGAAATAAATCCGGCCGTGCTCAAAAAAGCCAAGATGAGTTTGGACCGGATGTTTGAACTTACCCGGAAGTGATCTCGGTAGCGTAATGAACGGTCAGGAAGTACTTACCGTTTCTAGCGACGATGCCGAGGCCGATCAGCTGGAAGTACTGGTTCATGATGCTGTTGTAGTGAGGTTTGTATTCCTTGTTTTTTTCCGCCATGTAGAAATCGAACGTGATTCGAATTGCCTCAATCAGTTTATCGGTACAATCCGATTCTGAGCAGCGGTAGGTGCCCCATCCGATATTTTCGGTGAAAGTGACACGGTTTACGTTTTTAAAGGTTAAACCCTGGTCTTTAAACCATTGCTCAATTTTGGAGTAGTCATAATAGCTGTCGCCGGGGTTGCGCTGGTGGCTCATCTCGCCTTTTTCTGCGCTCAATTGTGACCAGGTGAGGGCAGTCTGGTGGAGGCGATCATCGTAGGAATACGGTGCCAGGCTCTGGTCTGCCCTCGCTCCGTTCAGCCAGTCTAGCCAGGTCTGGCGGACGCGAGACAGGTCAATGTTGGGGATTGAGGTTTGGATCGGGGGTGTCGGGGGAGATGGGGTCCCAGCAAGAGTTTCGTAAGTTTGACTGGACTTGTTTACTCCTTCAGCTTTCAGCCGATAAATCATTTCCGCCATTTCCCCGCGGGTGATTTTGTGTTCAAAGTCGGTGATGCTGGTGGGGATGGCTTTTTGTTCGCCGAGAGCCCGCACAAAAGGTTTGTACCAGATGTTCTGATCCGGCGCGATGCTCAGGCCAAATCCGGTGGCGATAATCTTGGCGGCTTCGACAAAAGAAATATTTTGCGCTGGTTTGAAGGTCCCGTCCGGGTAGCCGCCGATGATGCCCCAGTGCTTGGCCAAGCATACCGGCTCATGGAACCAGCTGTCGGCTGGTACATCCGGGAAACAGGTTTCCCGAATATGCGGGCGCATGTTGGGCAAGGCTTCGACGATAATCTTGGTAAATTCAGCGCGATTTATTTTCAGATCCGGTTTATAACTTCCGTCCGGGTGTCCGCTGACAATCCCTTCGCCCTGGACATATTCAATCGCTTCGGCGTTGGGGTGGGTGGAGGGGACATCGGGGAAGGAAGCCAGGCTGGCGGGGGCGCTGGTCAGGAAAATGGCAAAGGCGCTGCCGATGGCGAGGAGAACTGTCAAAAATCTCATATCCATTTCTTGAAGGAATGATTATAGTATATCACGATGTCTTGTTGGGATTTACGCAGCTTTTCCCGACAGGACTTTTTTCACCGCCAGCCGGACTCGTCTTCCCGTATTTTTAATCCTTTCCCATCTTCCAACGAGTTCTGCTGGAATGAGTTCCAGCTTGGTTTGTCCGAACACCGTGAAGGCGCTGCGAACGTCAATGGAGTTGCCGATGGCGGAG
>JAUYKR010000001.1 GCA_030699855.1 bacterium | reverse complement strand
CTCCGCGCCTACCCCCCGCATCAAGTCGGATAAATCTTGCTGGGAACGCTGGGGACTAGCGCGTCGCTGAAGTCCGGCATTGTCACCAAAAAAAGTCTCCACAAATTGGCGTGCCCGATTTTGTGACTGGAACAACAGAATAGGACCGTCATTGCCCTCGACATTGACTCCCAGATCAGGATAACGATCGCCGTTGGTTTTGAGGATGTTGAGCGAGAAATTCGGCATCTGCACCAGGCGGGCGGAAAAAGTAAGGCTAACCTGCTGCCCCCCGCTCAAGCGCCCCCCCAGACTCCACATCATTCCTGGTTTTTGAGTTACGGACAAATCACCACACCCCTGACACTGAGGTTGTCCAACCAGCTCGAAGGCATCTCCCAAATCAAAACGCAGGACAAATTCTTCTTCTCCCCGACGCGGGTTGATACTGACCCGAAAGTCGATCTGATCGTTCAGGTTCAACTGGTCTCCTGCCCGGTGGGACGTGAAGTCGATGTCGATAAAACGCCGATACAGTTCTGACTGATCCAGACGAACGAGAAATTGCCGCTGATCATCTTCGTCAACATTTTTGAAGCCGACATCACCGGCCTGCTCCTGTAGGAGAGCCAAGCGGTCGACCTCCCTACCGTCATCTTGCCGAGCGCCACCCTCGTAGCCCTTAAAATATCCGGGCTTGCAGACCAGTTCATTTCGTCGACAGCCTGCTTCCACTTCCGGAGTGATCTGGGTGTACAACCACATCGCGGTTTTATAATTTTCCGCTGTGGAAATCGGCATGCCGAAAGTCTTGAGGCGCTGCTGGTCGCGATCTTGCAACCCGAACACGTATCCGGTGGAATCCTCTCGGCCATACCAGACCCAAAGTTCGCGTCGACCGGTGATGAAGATCAGGTCATCCTGATCGTCATCATCGACATCGCGAACGGCCAAGTCGATCAAAGCCTGATTTCTCAGGCCGAGATCGGACAAATCAATGGCTTTGCGGACAAAGCGCCCACCCTGATTTTCCTCCAAAAATAACTGGCCGCTTTCGTAAAGCGCTAGCAAGTGTTTTCCGGACACCACCTGGGCGTCGCGCAGGTCCGGGCCTAAGTTCAGCAGATCGGACACCGCTCCCCAGCGATAACCTTCCCCTTTGCCTTCCAGATAGCGAACGATGCTGTCTGAACCACGCTTTTCAAGCACCAGCAAATCATCTTCGCCGTCTCCCTCCACGTCCAAACGCAAGAGTTGAGTTATTTCCCCTTCGGGGCGGTACACATGCTGGCCGATGCTGAAATTGGTATCGGCGCTGTCGAAAGGGGAAACCTTGGCGCCTCCGTCACCTCGGTGCCGAATGCTCTGGAGAGAGCTGACCGGATCGCCGAAGACCATGATCCCTTCCGACTGCTGTTGGAAGCTTTCCCCCACCGAATCGCCGGCGAGAAGGGACAAGCTGGACTTGTCTTCGTCGGTAAAGCCCTGCCCGTTTTTTTGATAAACGTCATCCAAGCCCTTTCCTTCGCCGACGTCATAGCTGATGATGTTGGATTTTTTAAGAATATTGAGGCCCATCACCCCGTCGGCCGTGCTCTCGCCGGCAAAGAAGTCCTCGGCTAGATGTTCGGACTGCGTGCCGCTGAATCGCCACTCGAGCGGTCCCAGCTCTCCGACCGCGATCTGAGTCAGATCAAAGTCCAGATACCACTGCGCCAGCACCTCGTTTTCCCAGCTAAATTCCAGCACCAGGCTGTCCACTCCTCGGTCGATCACTTCCGTTTGAATACGATCATCATGAAAGATCAGGCGGGACTGGTCGAAGCTGATGGCCTTGCGGCCGCGCGAGTCGAGCAGGTCGCCTTGCGCCAGACCTGTACCTTCGAATTGGCCGCTATCCAGAACCAGCAAAGCCTTACCCCTTCCTTCGCGCTTACTCCACTGGTAAAACCCGGTACTCGCTCGAAGAACGGAAAAATTCAATTGGTCGGGATTGGTCAACAAACGCCCCAGTTCCCGGTCGGCATCGGCGAACACCAGTACCGGCTTGTGATTGTCCCAGGTCAGCTCCATTTTCATGTCCGGCCCGAAGAGTGGCCGCCCGCTGGGGAAAATACTGATAACCTTGGGCGGACCCCTATGAGGCGTGGCCTCACTGACCACAGCCTGCACCTGGGACAGGCTTCCAAACAGCAGCGACTGAACGGCGTTTTGACCCCAGCGCAGATCGCCAAAGGCCGCCCCACCCAGCACCACGAAAGGGGTCTCCCAGGGCAATTGGGCCAACTCTTGAACGCTGAGCTGCTGACGAAGCGGAGCTTCCGCCAACTGTGGTTGGCTGAAACCATCCACCAAAACTTCCACGCGTAGGCGGTCGGTTTGGCGAGCGACGGGAAAAGACAACTGGTCTTGAATGACTACGGATCGATCCAGTAAAACTTCGCCTCCATCGGCGATCAATTTGACCTGAGCAAGTTTTTGCTTGAGAGATAAATCATTCCCATACTGATCGCTTCCGAGAATTCGAAACATCAGCTCGCTTTCCGAGTATTGAACATCGCGCAGTTGAAAACTCGTCGCCACCGGCTTTGGCAACACCTGTACTTCGGCGGACAGATCGCCGAAGTCCTGATCGCTGACAGTAAGTCGGATCGTGCCGATCCGCGCCGGAGCGGACAGTTCCACAAAACTCGACTGCCCCTCCATGACGACGGAAGTGGAACTGGTCTCGCCCGCAAATTCCGAGCGAAGTACAAAAGTTTTGTGGTGAAGCGGAATGGGGTTCGGACCCAGGCTGACCTGAAGTCCGATCTGATACTCTTCGCCCACGAACACCTGACGCGGTACACCAAGCCACTGCAGGCGATAGCCGTTGCCGGGGTCGAGCTCGAGCGGAGGCGGCAGCCGGAGATTTGGAAAACCGTCGACGGACTGAACGGCAATCTGACGGTTTTCCGCAGCTCCGTTGATGTCAGCCGTAAACGACAATTCACCGGCCAGCAGGAACAGGTTTTTAAGATTGGCAAGAGCCGCGTCTTCATCGTCACCCTTGATCCTCATTCCATCGAAGGCTAACAGGGTACGCATCCCCTCCGCCCGATACGGATTGCCGAAACCGTCCTTGACCAAAAGTTTGACATCAATTTTTCCGTCCA
>JAUYKR010000155.1 GCA_030699855.1 bacterium | reverse complement strand
CCTAGGCACTAGAAAAGATTCAGCAGATGGCTCAGAAGAAACAAGGTGGCATGATGGGCCACCACATGGGCAAACAGAAAAAAGGATTTGGTAAAATGGGTCATGGCAAGCGAGGAAGCTTCATCACGCCTCCCAAGCCCGAACAGCAATAAATACTCCGAATACCCCCAGCAAAAACTCCCCGTCATTCGACGGGGAGTTTTTGTCGTCCACGAAATACGTCGACAAAAAGGAGGGGCATTCCCGGATGCTTGAAAACATGCCCTGTTCCAGTAAACTGTGATAGTTCACGATATTATGGTCGACGTCATCATCATCTTCGCCTCTACCGGAGGCAATACCGAGCTGGTCTGCGCCACTGTGGCGGAGATCTTGGAAGGAAGAGGAATTTCGACGATTGTTCAGCGAGTTGAACGCAGCCAGGTTGACGACGTGGATAAAGGAAAGATCATTCTCCTTGCCGCCCCCACCTACGAGCACGGCGTCATCGAGTACAACTTTCAGCCCTTTTTGAAAGAACTCGCCAAAAAGGATCTGAAGGGGAAGCCCTTCGCCGCCATCGGTCTGGGCGACACCAAGTACGACGACCACTATCACATCGAGTCCGCCAACGTCCTGACGCAAGCGCTGAAGAAAGCCAAGGGCAGCACGCTTGTTCACGCCCTGCGCATCAACAAGTCTCCCCTGCCTCAGCTGGAAACAGTAGTAAGGGAATGGACTCTCCATCTTGCAAAAAAAATTACAGAGAGTATATGAACCGAACCACCGTAAAAGTCGTGGGCGAAAGTGGCATGGGTCTGGCCAGCGTCGGTCTGATCATCGCCAAGAGTTTGAAGCGGATGGGATATTCCATCCACTCCGACCGCGAGTATCCCTCGCTGATCAAAGGCGGACACTCGAGCGTGCAAATTGATTTTAGTACCCTGCCGATTCATTGCCTGTCCGAACAGGCGGACATCGTGGTGGCGCTGGACCGGGCCGGACTGGAGGAGTACCTGGGATCGGTGAAAAAAGGCGGCATCATCATCCACGGCTACGAACGCCATCAGCTCATCAAGGATTTGGAAAAGCAGGCGAAAAGTAGACACATCACCCTGCTCTATCTTCCCGGTCGGGAAATCGCCAGCTCTGTAGGAGGGAGCGTGCTGATGACCAATATGGTGCTCCTTGGCCTGCTCTGGAAAGTGCTCAACATCAAACTCAAAGGCCTTGAAGACGAGGTGAGGGAGAAATTCAAAAGTAAGCCTCAGATCCTGGAAATAAACCTCAAGTGTCTGAGCGCCGGCTACGCCGCGGAGAGTATAAAAAAAGTACCGCAGTATTCGCTGCCACACCCCAAGCGTGCTCGGAAGAAAATCTTGATCGACGGCAACGCCGCTCTGGCCTTGGGCGCCATTCACTGCGGAGTCAGAGCCTACTATGCCTACCCCATGAGCCCTTCCAGTTCGATTTTAACCCACATGGCCAACTGGTCGCACCAGACCGGAATGCTGGTTAAACAGGGCGAAGATGAGATCACCGTAGTCCAGCTGGCCATGGGCTCGATGTTCATGGGCACCAGAGCGCTGTGCGCCACTTCCGGCGGCGGCTACGACCTGATGACGGAAAGCGTGTCGCTGGCGGGCATGATCGAGTGCCCGTTGGTGGTAATCCTGGCCCAGCGCCCGGGACCGGCCACCGGTCTGCCCACCTGGACCGCGCAGGCGGATTTAAATCTGGCCATTTATTCTTCCCACGGGGAATTTCCCCGCGCCGTGCTGGCCGTCAGCGATCCCACTTCCGCCTTTGAGTTGATCCAACACGCCTTCAACATCGCCGAAAGGTTTCAAACACCTGTTCTCGTTCTCACGGAAAAAGTCATCGCCGAAAGCCTTGCTCTCGTTGACCCATTTGACCAGAAGAAAATTCCCATCGAGCGCGGCCTGGTGACAGACAAGGCTGAGCTAAAAAAACTGAAATCCAGCGACCGCTATGCCATAACCAAAACAGGAGTTTCCAAACGCTGGTTACCTGGATCAAGCCCTGCCTTTTATTTCGCCAACGGCGACGAACATTGGGAAGATGGAACACTCACTGAGGAAGCAAAAGATTGCGAAGCGATGATCGCCAAGCGACTGAGAAAGCTGGTGCTGATTGAAAAATCCTTCCCGGAGCCAAAAGTTTACGGCTCAAAAACAGGCGCTGATATTTCCTTCATTGGCTGGGGCAGCAGCAAGGGGGTCATGCTCGATGTTATTGAGGAAGCGCGGCAGAAAGGAATTACCGTGAACTACCTGCACTACGAATATCTGTGGCCGCTCAAGACCAAAGCTGTCATTGAATTTTGCAGGAAGAATAAAAATATCCACCTGATCGAGGGCAATCATGACGGCCAACTGAGCAACCTGATTGAAGGCAAAACGGATCTCAAGTTCAAAAAGAGATTCCTCAAATGGGATGGGCGACCCTTCTTTGTGGAAGAAGTTCTCGAATACGTTCGCAAACACACTCAATAAATCTATGACACAAAAAACCAACCCATCTCAACTCATCACATTGCTGGCGAAAAAAGCCAAGGACTACCAGCAGTTTGAATCCGAAGAAAAGCTGACCTGGTGTTCCGGCTGCGGCGACTACGGCGTCCACAGCGCTTTGAAGAGGGCTCTGACGCTGGAAAACCTGGGTCTCCAGGATGTGCTGCACTGCTTCGATGTCGGCTGCAGCGGCAACGGATCGGATAAAATTCACGGCTATACCGTTCACGGTTTGCACGGCAGAGTGTTGCCTCTGGCCGCCGGAGCCGCTCTGGCAAATCCGAACATGAAGGTGATCGCCTCCGCCGGCGACGGCGCCACCTTTAGCGAAGGGGTAAATCACTTGATCCATGCCATTCGCAGCGATTATCCGCTGCTCTTCATCATGCACAACAACGAAAACTCCGGCCTGACCATCGGCCAGGCATCGGCCACTACGCGAAAGGGTCGGCCCATGAACGGCTCGCCCGACGGCGTCACCGCCGAGCCCCTGAATCCGCTGGAATTGGTTTTGAGCCTGAAGCCGACCTTCGTGGCCCGCACTTTTTCCGGCGACATCGGACACATGACCGAAGTCTTCCGCAAAGGCTTGCACCACAACGGCTTCGCCTGCATAGAAGTGATGCAGGTCTGCACCACCTACAATAAGGCCACGCCGCAAAACTGGTATTGGGATCGCCTGAAAAAAGTGGAAGAAATGAAAAACTACGACAAGACCGACCTCTGGCAGGCCAGGAAAATAGCGGAAGATTTGGACAAACAGATTGCCATCGGCGTCCTCTACGAAAAACCACGCCAAAACTTCATCGAGGGACTTGTTCCCCGCCAGAAGGTGAAGACCAGCCTGGTGGAAGAAGTGCGACACTCCGATGTTTCGGAGATTATGCGGACTTTTGATTAATTGCCTTTCCCCTCGCCAATCAGGGCTTTTTCCC